>DASRAY010000106.1:0-9609 GCA_035637935.1 Sphingomicrobium sp. | reverse complement strand
TTAACGGCCTGATCAGTCACCCTTACGATCCCTTAACCCGGGCGCTTCCGCCGCGAATGCCCCGCCGAGGCGCCGCGCCGCCTCCGCCCAACCGTCGCTGGCCGAGAGGTAGCAGGCGATCGCCTCCTGGCGGTCGCGCTCGGTCGACGCCTGGGCATCGCCGAGCAAGGCGATCAGCTCGGCCAGGCTCAGCGGACCCTCGGAGGCAGCCCGAAATTCCGGCTCGTGACGCGCCAAATCCTTGCCCCTGAAGCCTCAACGTCCACTTTCTCTAGCGGTCAGGAGTGAAATTCGGGTAAAGAGCCAAGCGATGTCCCCCAGCTTCGATCTCGTTCGCCCCGCGAGGGACGCAAGAATCGTCGTCGCCATGTCCGGCGGCGTCGACAGCTCGGTCACTGCGGCGCTCGCCGCGCAGACCGGGGCCGAAGTGGTCGGGGTCACCCTGCAGCTGTACGACCACGGCGCGGCGGTGCGCCGCTCGGGAGCCTGTTGTGCCGGCCAGGACATTTACGACGCCAAGATGGTCGCCGACCGGCTCGGAATCGCCCACTACGTGCTCGATTACGAGAGCCGCTTCCGGACCGGGGTGATCGACAAGTTCGTCGAGGAATATGCGAGCGGCCGGACGCCGGTCCCCTGCTCGCTGTGCAACCAGGGCGTGAAGTTCACCGACCTCATCGCCTTCGCCCGTGAGCTCGGCGCGGACTGCCTCGCGACCGGCCATTACGTGCGGCGAGTGATGACGGGCGGCCGGAGCGAGCTCCACAAGGGGGCCGACCCGCGGCGCGACCAGAGCTATTTCCTGTACGGGACGACCCGCGGCCAGCTCCACTTCCTGCGCTTCCCGCTCGGCGACCTGCCCAAGGACGAGGTGCGCCGGATCGCCGCCGAGCTCGGGCTCGAAGTCGCGGCCAAGCCCGACAGCCAGGACATCTGTTTCGTCCCCGACGGCGATTATGCCGGCCTGGTCAAGCGCATTCGGCCCGAGACCGAGGCTCCCGGCGAGATCGTCGACCTCGGTGGTCGGGTGCTCGGCGCGCACCGCGGCGTGGTTCATTTCACCGTCGGCCAGCGGCGCGGGATCGAGATCGGCGGGCAGAGCGAGCCGCTCTACGTCGTCCGGATCGAGCCCGAGGCGCGGCGGCTGGTGGTCGGCCCGCGCCGCGCGCTGGCGGTCGAGGCGATGCGGGTCAGCGACTGGAACTGGCTCGGCGAGCAACAGCGCGAGGTGTCGGTCAAGGTCCGCTCGCTGGCCCCGGCGGTTCCGGCCACGATCGACGGTGAATGGATTCGGTTCGCCCAGGCGGAATATGGCGTCGCGCCGGGCCAGGCGGCGGTCGCCTACGACGGGACACGCCTGCTCGGCGGCGGTTGGATCGCCGAGACAAGCGCGGCCGAGCTGAGCACAGTGGATGCCGCCGCCGCTTAGCGCGGGCATCCTGTTGTTCCGCCAGCGTGAGGCGCGGCTGGAGGTCCTGCTGGTCAAGCCCGGCGGCCCGTTCTGGCGCAACAAGGACGCGGGCGCGTGGATGATCCCGAAGGGGCTGGTCGAGCACGGCGAAACACCAGTCGAAGCCGCGCTCCGCGAATTCGAGGAGGAAACAGGGACTCGGCTGACCACCGTTCCCTTCCCACTGGCGACGGTGCGGCAGGCCGGCGGGAAGCTCGTCGAGGCCTTCGCCCTCGAAGGCGACCTCGACCCGGCCGCGATCCGCTCCAACGAGTTCGAGCTCGAGTGGCCGCCGCGCAGCGGCCGGCTCCAGCCGTTCCCCGAAATCGCCGAAGCGCGCTGGATGACGCTGGACGAGGCCCGGCACCTCATGCTTCCAAGCCAGCTACCATTGCTCGACGCGCTGGCGGCGAAACTGGAGGAGGAACGCTGATGCTGTTGCCATTGTTCGCGGCGCTGGCGATGCAGGCCGCTGCTCCGCCGTCGGGATGGGGCGCTGCGGCGCCGGCGTCGGCCAAGTCCTGGCCGGCGCGCGAAGGCGACACCATTCTCAGGAATTTCCGCTTCCGCTCGGGCGCAAGCCTGCCGGAGCTTCGGATCCACTATACGACGCTGGGCCAACCGCATCGCAACTCGAAGGGCGAGATCGATAATGCCGTAATGGTGCTCCACGGCACCGGCGGCACCGGGCAGCAGTTCCTCCGGCCGCAGTTCGCCGATGAGCTCTACGGCCCCGGCCAGCCGCTCGACATCCGTCGCTATTGGATCATCCTTCCGGACAATATCGGCCACGGCAGATCGTCGAAGCCGTCGGACGGGCTGCGCATGCAATTCCCCGCCTATGACTATGACGACATGGTCGAAGCCCAGCATCGAATGCTGATCGAGGGGTTGGGCATCAGGCACCTGCGGCTGATCATGGGGACCTCGATGGGCTGCATGCACAGCTTCATCTGGGGCGAGACCCATCCGACCTTCGCCAGCGCGCTGATGCCGCTCGCCTGCGAGCCGATCGAGATCGCCGGGCTCAACCGGATGTGGCGCCAGCTCGCGGTCGACGGGATCAAGGCCGACCCGGCGTGGCAGGACGGCAATTATACGGCGCAGCCGACGCAGGGGCTGCGCACCGCCGAATCCCTGCTGTTCGTCGCCGGGGCGGCGCCGCTCTACTACCAGGCGCAATATCCGACGCGGCAGGCGGCCATTGCTTACGCCGAGGACCGGGTCGCATCGGGGATGAAGGAGCTCGACGCCAACGACCTCATCTATCAGCTGGACTCATCGCGGACCTACAATCCGTGGCCGAACCTGGCGCGGATCAAAGTGCCGCTGACCTGGATCAACTCGGCCGACGACTTCATCAACCCGCGCAACCTGGACGTTCCCGGCAGGGCGCTGAAGCGGATGCCGACTGCGCGCTTCCGCCTGATCCCCGAAAGCGCCGAGACCCGCGGGCATGGAACCCACACCTGGGCCAGGTTCTGGAAGTCGGACCTCAGTGCGCTCTTGAAGCGCTCGGAGCGGTGACGTCGTAAGCGGAGACGTGGTTCATGGTGATGAGCCAGCGGCCACGGATTTTCCGGAACAGGCGTGTGTTGACGCCTTCGGTGATCCGGGCGCCGCGCTCCAGCCGATACTGGCCGACCAGCATCGCCGCGTTGGGCGCCAGCAGGTCGACCTTCATATTGTAGAAATGGAGCCGGCCTTGGCGCTCGGCCGAACCGCCATAGTCGCGGACATAATGGTCGAGCGTGCCTTGCCAGCCGTCCTGGAACTTCCCGCCCGAGATGAACAGGACGTCGGGGTTCTTGAACCCCGCCATGTAGCCGCGGAAATCGCCGCGGTTCCACGCCGCTTCCATCCGCGCGACGACCTTGAGGACAGCCGCGCGCTCAGATTTCGGGGCGGCCGCCGCCGGTCCCGCGAGCAGCAAAAGCGCTGCCGCCCAGGGCGCCCTCACAGCTGGAATTGCCCGGCGATGACGGTGTGGCACTGGCCGCCGAGCGCGACCCGGGCGCCGTCCAGGCGGCAGTTGAGGACCCCCGTGCGCCGGCTCGCCTGGAGCGCGGTGAACTCGCTTCGGCCGAGGCGCGGCGCCCAATAAGGCGCCAGCGCGGCGTGAGCGGAGCCGGTCACCGGATCCTCGTCGATGCCGAGATAGGGTACGAAGACCCGGCTGACGATGTCATGGCTGGTGCCCCGCGCGGTGACGACGGGCATGCGATGGATGGCTGCGAGGGCCCGGAAGTCCGGGCTGACCGCGCGAACGGCCCCCTCGTCGGCCAGCTCGATGATGGCGGCGTCGTTGTAGCCGTCGGCGAGCCACACCGGCGATTCGGGCAGCCCGAGGGCTGCGGTCAGGTCCGGTTCGTGGACCTCGCTGAGCTTCGCCGTCGCCATCTCCAGTTCGAGCAGGTCGCCGCGCCGGCTGACCACCAGCGTCCCGCAGCGCGCCGAGAAACGGACCGGCTCGGAATGGATCAGGACATGGCCCGCAGCGAGGGTCGCGTGGCCGCACATCTCGACCTCGCTGGTCGGCGTGAACCAGCGCAGCTGATAATCGAGGCCGTCCCCCTCGCTCGGCACAGTGAAGGCCGTCTCGCTAAGGTTGTTTTCGGCCGCGATGGCCTGCAGCAGCGCATCGTCCAGCCAGCGCTCGAGCGGCATCACCGCCGCCGGGTTCCCAGTCAGCGGCACTTCGGCGAAGGCGTCGACCTGGAAGAAGGGAATGGTCGTCATTTCGCGCTCTCCGTGAGTTCCGACCGCAGAAGCGTCTCACGATCGACCTGACCCTCCGGATCGACGTGGATGAGGATCTCGGTGCCGGGGAATCGCTGCTGCAGCTGTTCCTCGACCGCGTCCAGCCGGTCGTGCGCCTCCTGGACCGTCCATCCGGGCGGGACCCAGACATGGAACTGGACGAACCGGACTGTTCCGCTCTTGCGCGTGCGGAGATCGTGAAGGCCGCGAAGCTCGTCATATTGCGCGGCGGCATCGAGGAACTCCTGCCGCTCCTGCTCCGGCCATTCGCGGTCCATCAGCTGGTGAATGGCCTCGTTCGACGCGCGATAAGCGCCCCACAGCAGCCACACCGCGATTCCGATCCCGAACAGCGCATCGGCGCCGCGGATGTGAAGCGTCTGGTCGAGGACCAGGGCAACGATCACCGACCCGTTGAGGAACAGGTCCGACTTGTAATGGACATTGTCGGTCTTGATCGCGACCGATCCGGTGCGCGCGATCACGATCCGCTGGTACCACAACAGGACGAAGGTCGCGGCGATCGCGAGAAGCGACACGCCGACGCCGAGCTCCAGCGCGGCGGTCTCACCGCCGTTGAGCAGGCGGTCGGCGGCGCGCCAGCCGATGCCGATCGCCGACACGGTGATCAGCGCGACCTGGGCCAGGGCGACGATTGCTTCGGCCTTGCCGTGGCCGAAGCGATGATCGTGGTCGGCCGGGGCGGCCGCGATCCGAACTCCGACCAGGGTGGTGATGCTGGCGATCACGTCGAGTGCGGTGTCGGCGAGCGATCCGAGCATCGCCGTCGAATCGGTCGCGTAGGCTGCCCAGGCTTTGGCCAGCAGCAGGAACAGCGCGAGGGTGACGCTGGCCAGCGCTGCCCGGGTTGACTGGGCCGAGTGCTCGGCGGCGAGTTCGGCCGTGGTCACGGGTACAGCAAGCCTTCCGACCAGCCGTCGCCGCTGCGCGTGAACATGCGCCGCTCGTGCAGGCGATGCTCGCGCGCCGTCCAGAACTCGATCCGGTCGGGAACGACGCGATAGCCGCCCCAGGTGGCGGGCCGGGGCACATCTTGCCCCGCGAACCGCTGCTCGGCCTCGTCGAAGCGACGCTCGAAGGTCGCCCGGCTGTCGAGCGGGCGCGACTGGTCGGACGCCCAGGCGCCGAGCTGCGAATCCCGGCCCCGCGTGGCGAAGTAGGCATCGGCTTCCGCGTCGGAGGCACGCTCGATCCGGCCCTCGATGCGGACCTGGCGGCACAAGGATTTCCAGTGGAACAGCAGCGCGGCGCGCGGATTCTCCGCCAGGTCCTCGCCTTTGGCGCTCTGCTCGTGGGTGTAGAAGGTGAAGCCGGCCGGGCCGTGGGCCTTCAACAGCACCATCCGCACCGACGGCTGCCCGTCGGAACCAGTGGTCGCGACGGCCATCGCCTCGGGCTCGTTCGGTTCGCCTGCGCGAGCCTCCGCGAACCATTCGTCGAACAGGGTGAAAGGGTCGATCGCCATGCTCCGCGCGCCTTAGGCTTGGCCCGGCGCGTGCCGCAACCCATCTGGTCAGGCGCAAATCGTTGCGGCATGGGAGCGGAATGGCCCTCGACCTCTATCAACGGCTGGGAGTGAAGCGCGGGGCGAGCGAAGCCGACATCAAGAAGGCCTATCGCAGCCTCGCCAAGCAGCTTCACCCCGACCGCAACAAGGACAAGCCCGATGCGGCGAAGCGGTTCGCCGAGGTCACCCATGCCTACGACCTGCTGTCGGACAAGGACAAGCGCGCGAAGTACGACCGCGGGGAGATCGACGAGGACGGCAATCCGAAGATGCCGTTCGGGTCGGGCTTCGGCGGCTACTCGAGCGGGGCCGGGCCGCAACCGGGCGCCGGCGGGTTCGAAAACTTCAATTTCGGAAGCGGCGACGGGGCTGATCTTAGCGACCTGTTCGAGGGGCTGTTCGGCGCCGCCACGCGCGGCCGCAATCCGGGAGGCTTCTCGAGCTTCGGGCGGCGCACCCGCGCTCCTCAGAAGGGCGCCGACGTCGCCTATCGGCTCAAGGTTTCCTTTACCGACGCGGTGGCGCTGAAGCCGCAACGCATCACCCTGGCGGACGGCAAGACGATCGACCTCAAATTGCCGAACGGCCTCGAGGACGGAACCAGGATTCGGCTTGCCGGCAAGGGCGCGGAGGGCCCGGCGGGGCGCGGCGATGCGATCGTTACGATCGACATCGAGCCGCACCGCTTCTTCACCCGCGACGGGACCAACATCCGGCTCGAGCTGCCGGTGACCCTCAAGGAGGCGGTGCTTGGGGCGAAGGTGAAGGTCCCGACCGCCGAGGGGCCGGTGATGCTGACCATCCCCAAGAACAGCAGCTCGGGCACGGTGCTCCGGCTCAAGGGTCGCGGCTTCACCGGCAAGGACGGCAAGCGCGGCGACCAGCTGGTCACGATCGAGATCGACGTTCCGGCCAACGACGCAGCGTTGCAGCAGTTCGCCGAACAATGGGACGGGGGCGGCAACCCGCGCGCCGCGCTTGGGGTTTAGCCTCGCGTCTGTATAGTCCGCCGACCGAATGAGAGACGTTTCCCCCCAGTCGCCCGAATCCCGGCGCAAGCGGCTCGCCAGCATGCGTGCGGCCTTCGGCACGCATGTCGAGGAAAAGCTCAAGCCCAAGATCACGCCGTGGGAAGTGACCAAGCGGGTCGCGGTCGGAGTTTACAACGACGGCTTCATCCACGCCGGCAATCTCGCCTACCTCTCGGTCCTGGCGCTGTTCCCCTTCTTCATTTTCGCGGCAGCAGTCGCCCACCTGCTCGGCCAGAGCCAGGACGCGATGCTGACCGTGGCGAACGTGCTGCGCCGGCTGCCGCCGAGCGTCGCGGCGACGCTGCGCGAACCGATCGGGGAGGTACTGACCGTCCGCACCGGCCCGCTGCTGTGGCTCGGCGGAATCGTCGGGCTGTGGACCGCGGCGAGCTTCGTCGAGACCATCCGCGACATCCTGCGCCGCGCCTACGGCGTCAAATATTGCGCGCCCTTTTGGGAGTATCGGCTCGGCTCGATCCTCGTGATCTTCGGCGCGGTGCTGGTGCTGATGCTGGCGTTCGCAGCATCGACCGCGCTCACCCTCGCCCACCATTTGCTGGTCGAATGGTTCCCGTTCGCGCACGGGCTGGCGACCACGCTCGGACTCTATCGCCTCGTGCCGGCGGTGACTTTGTTCGTGACCTTCTACGGCCTGTTCTTCGCCCTGACCCCGGCGCGCTACCGCAAGCTTGGCTGCCGCAAATGGCCGGGCGCCTTGTTCATCACGGCCTGGTGGCTGGCGACGGTTGAGATCCTGCCGAGCGTGCTCGGGCTGCTCGGCGGCTACAGCCTGACCTACGGCAGCCTCGCCGGGGTGATGATCGCGCTGCTGTTCTTCTTCGTGGTCGGTTTGGGCGTGGTCATCGGCGCCGAGCTCAACGCGGCGCTGGCGGAAGGCGGCGCCACCGCGCTAAAGGGCGAGGTCTATACCGGGCCCTACACCGACGAGCTCGAGGTCGAGGAGCCGCAGCCCGGGGAAGACGTCGAGGCCGAGCTGGAAACAGGGGGACCGCAACTTTGACTGGACTGATGCAGGGCAAGCGCGGGCTGATCATGGGCCTTGCCAACGATCGCTCGCTCGCCTGGGGCATCGCCCGGGCGGTCGCACGCGAGGGAGCGGAACTGGCCTTCTCCTACCAGGGCGAAGCGCTCGAGAAGCGGGTTCGGCCGTTGGCTAGCGAACTCGGCTCCGACCTCCTCGTCGACTGCGACGTCTCCGACATGAAGGCGCTCGACAAGACGTTCGACGCGCTGAAGGAGCGGTGGACGACGCTCGACTTCGTCGTCCATGCGATCGGCTATTCCGACAAGAACGAGCTGCGCGGGAAATTCGTCGACACGTCGATGGACAATTTCCTGATGACCATGAACATCTCGGTGTTCAGCTTCGTGGCCGTCACTCAGCGCGCCCGGGCGCTGATGCCCAATGGCGGCTCGCTGCTGACCCTCACCTATTACGGCGCCGAGAAGGTCATTCCGCACTATAATGTGATGGGCGTCGCCAAGGCAGGCCTCGAGACCTCGGTAAAATATCTGGCGATGGACCTCGGACCGGAGAATATCCGGGTCAACGCGATCTCGGCGGGGCCGATCAAGACCCTCGCAGCAAGCGGCATCGGCGACTTCCGCTACATCATGAAGTGGAACGAATATAATGCGCCGCTGCGCCGCAACGTGACCATCGAGGACGTCGGCGGCGCGGGCTTGTACCTGCTGTCCGACCTCTCGTCGGGGGTCACGGGCGAGATCCACCATGTCGACGCCGGCTATAACGTCGTCGGCATGAAGGCCGAGGACGCGCCCGACATCGCGACGGTGTGATGGCTGAGGTCGCGCGGCACGTCACCGTGACCGGCCGCGTGCAGGGCGTGTTCTTCCGCGGCTGGCTGCGCGACCAGGCGAACGAGCTCGGCGTCACCGGCTGGGTGCGCAATTGCCCCGATGGACGCGTCGACACGCATATCGAAGGGGAGGAGACGGCGGTCGAACAGCTCGTCCAGCGCCTTCACCGCGGCCCGCCCGCGGCGCAGGTCGAGGACGTCCACGTCTGGAACGTCGAACTGTTCGATTTCGAGGACTTCGAGATCCGGCCCTAAGCGGCGAACGGGTCGCGCACCAAAATCGTGTCGTCGCGCTCGGGCGACGTCGAGACCAGCGCGACCGGGCAGCGGATCAGCTCCTCTATCCGTCGGACATATTTGATCGCGCGCGCCGGCAGGTCGGCCCAGCTGCGCGCGCCGCGGGTCGAGCCGGGCCAGCCCTCGACCTCCTCGTAGACCGGCTCGACCCGCGCCTGATCGGCGGCGTGCGCCGGCAGATAGTCGAGCGTCTGACCGTCGAGCCGGTAGCCGGTGCAGATACGGACCGTCTCGAACTCGTCGAGCACGTCGAGCTTGGTCAGCGCGATCCCGGTCACGCCGCTGACCGCGACCGCCTGGCGCACCAGCACCGCGTCAAACCAGCCGCAGCGCCGCTGCCGCCCGGTCACCGTGCCGAACTCGTGGCCGCGCTCGCCGAGCTTCTGGCCGACCTCATTGTCCTGCTCGGTCGGGAAGGGGCCCGAGCCGACGCGCGTCGTATAAGCCTTGGCGATCCCGAGCACGAAACCCACCGCGCCGGGCCCCAGCCCCGATCCCGAGGCTGCGGTGCCCGCCACGGTGTTGGACGAAGTGACGAAGGGATAGGTGCCGTGGTCGATGTCGAGCAGCGAGCCCTGCGCGCCTTCGAACATCACCCGCTTGCCCTGCTTGCGCAGGTCGTGCAGCAGGCCGGCGACGTCGGCCTTCATCGGCTCGACGTATTCGCCGAAAGCCAGCGCCTCATCGAGTGTCTGCTGGAAA
>DASRAY010000105.1:0-6781 GCA_035637935.1 Sphingomicrobium sp. | reverse complement strand
AGCATGATGATGATCGCGATCACCCAGGCGAAGATCGGGCGGTCGATGAAAATCCGCGACATCGGGGGCTTAGCCGCCCCGCCGCTGGGCGTTCATTTTCTTGAGCTGCTCGGGCGACGGCGCCTTGACGCGCTGGGGGGCGCTGGCCGGGACCGGCTTGACCGGTGCGCCGTCCTTGAGGTTGGCGGTGCCCTGGGTGATCACTTTCTCGCCGCCGGCGAGGCCCTGGGTCACGACCCAATATTGCCCCTGCACGCGGTCGGCGACGACGACCCGCTCGACCACGCGGTTGCCGGGGCCGACCACGAACAGCGTCGCATTGCCCTTGGGATCGCGGGTGATCGCCGCCTGCGGCACGAGGAAGGCGCTGGTGTCGACCGCCTGGGCGAAGCGCGCGGTGACGAACATGCCCGGCAGAAGCACCGCTTGCGGGTTGGGGAAGCGGGCGCGGAGGGTCACCGTGCCCGTCGCCTGGTCGACCAGCACCTCGCTGAACTCGACCGTGCCGCTGAACCCATATTCGCTGCCGTCGGGGAGCTTGAGGCGGACCTGGGCGGAGGCCGGGACCGCGCCCCCCTGGCTTAGCGCCTTGCGCAGGGCGAGCAGGTCGGCGGCGGCCTCCTGGATGTCGACATAGACCGGATCGAGCCGGGTGATGGTGCTCAGCGGCTCGGCCTGGTTGGCGGTGACCAGCGCCCCCTCGGTGAAGCTCGACAGGCCGATCCGGCCGCTGATCGGCGCCGGCACGCGGGTGAAGCGGACGTTGACCTGGGCCGCCCGCAGCGCCGCGCTGTTCTGCGCGACCGCGGCGTCAGCCTGCCGCGCCTGGGCCAGCGCGTCGGTGTAATCCTGCTTGGACACCGCCTCCATCTCGGCCAGCGGCTTGTAGCGTGTGGCGCGGGCGCGCGCGGCCTGGGCGCTGGCCCGGGCGCTCTGCACGTTGGCGGCGGCCTGGGCGGCCTGGGCGGAATAGATGCTCGGATCGATCTGGTAGAGCGTCTGGCCCTGGCGGACGAGCGAGCCTTCGCGGAACAGGCGGCGCTGAATGACCCCGGAGACCTGCGGCCGGACTTCGGACACCTGGTAGGCGGCGACGCGGCCGGGCAGCTCCTGCTCGATCGGCGCGCTGCCTTGCTGAACGACGACATAGCCGACCGTCGGAGTGCCGCCGCGCCCGCCGCGGCCGCCGCCCGAGCTGTTTTGCGCGTCGCCGCTGCCGCAAGCGACCAGCGCAGCGCAGGCAACGGCGATCGCGAAAGATGTCCAGGCGTGGCGCAAAAGAGGCGTCGGCTCCGTGTTGTGGTGCAGTCCGTGGCTCGCCCCCACCGGCCGGGAGGGGCATTTGAGCATTTCACGGGGATTTGCAACCGGAGTGTGAAAGCTCGAAGGCAGTCGAAGCGGTGGCTTTCGACGAACGGGGTCGACTCGCTCGACGAGCGTGAAATGTCGCGCCGGTCATTCCCGCGGCGCAACAAAGGGGCTGCCGAAGCCGCCATGGAACGGCTAACGACGCTGGCGTGTCTGTGAAGGCGTCGACCCTGGTGCTGTTCGGGGCGACCGGGGATCTCGCCCGGCGCATGCTGCTTCCGTCGCTCTATGGGCTCGATTCCGACGGCCTTCTGCCGCCGGACCTTAGAATCATCGGCACGGCGCGGACGGTGCTCGACGACGATGCCTATCGACAGCGCGCCGCCGATGCCCTGCACCAATTCCTGCCCGATGGATTTTTCGAGCCCCAGGCCGCGGACCGCTTCCTCAAGCGGCTCCATTATGTCCCGGTCGACATCACCGACGAGCGCAGCTTCGCCCGGCTGGCGGACACGATCGGCGATCCGTGCGACGGAGTGGCGATCTTCCTGTCGACCGCGCCGTCGCTGTTCAAACCGACCATCGACGGGCTGCAGGACGCCGGCCTGGCCTGCCCGACCGTGCGCATGGCGCTCGAAAAGCCGCTCGGGACGGATCTCGAATCGAGCCGCGAGATCAACGACGCGGTGGGCGACGCTTTCCCCGAGGAGCGCATCTTCCGCATCGACCATTATCTCGGCAAGGAGACCGTCCAGAACCTGCTCGCGCTGCGCTTCGCCAATGCGATGTTCGAGCCGCTGTGGAACGCGGCGCATATCGACCACGTCCAGATCACCGTCGCCGAGACGATCGGGATCGAAGGTCGCGCCGATTTCTACGAAGCCGCCGGTGCGCTTCGCGACATGGTCCAGAATCATATGCTGCAGCTGCTCACCCTGGTCGCGATGGAGCCGCCGACCGACTTCAACGCGACCGCGGTGCGGGACGAAAAGGTCAAGGTGCTGCGCGCGCTGCGCCCGATCACGGCCGCCGACGTCGAGGCGCTGACCGTCACCGGGCAGTATACGCGAGGTGCGATCGATGGCGAGCCGGTGCCCGGCTATGCCGACGACATCGGCCATGACAGCCAGACCGAGACCTTCGTCGCGGTGAAGGCTCACATCGACAACTGGCGGTGGAAGGGCGTGCCTTTCTATCTTCGCACCGGCAAGCGCATGCCCAAGCGCGACACCGAAATCTTCATCCAGTTCAAGGACGTGCCTTATTCGATCTTCGCGTCGCGCGGAGCGACGACCAAGCCGAACCGGCTGGTGATCGGCGTTCAGCCCGAGGAGACGATCAGCCTCTATCTGATGGCGAAGACCCCGGGTCTCGACCGGCAGGGCGTGCGGCTGCGCGAGATCCCGCTCGACATCGGCCTCGCCAATGCGTTCAGCGAGTACCGCCGCCGGATCGCCTATGAGCGGCTGCTGCTCGACCTGATCGAGGGCGACCCGACGCTGTTCGTCCGCCGCGACGAGGTTGAGGCGCAATGGGCGTGGATCGACCGCATCCGCGCCGCCTGGACAGAACGCGGCGTCACTCCACGGCCCTATGCTGCCGGGACCTGGGGGCCGTCGGCGGCAATCGCGCTGACCGAGCGCGAGGGCATCAGTTGGCACGAATGACCGCACTCCATCGCACCGTCGCGACCGTCACCGACCGGATCATCGAGCGGTCGAAGCCGAGCCGCCGCCGCTACCTCGAGCTGATGGCCGAGCAGAAGGAGCGGGGAATCAGCCGCTCGCGGCTCAGCTGCGGCAATTTCGCCCACGGCTTCGCCGCGTCGGGCGAAGACACGGCGGCGATCAGCAGCCTCGCGGGACCGAATATCGGCATCGTCACCGCCTACAACGATATGCTGTCGGCGCATCAGCCCTACGGCCGCTACCCCGAGCAGATGAAGCTGTTCGCGCGCGAGGTCGGGGCAACGGCGCAGGTCGCCGGCGGTGTGCCCGCGATGTGCGACGGCGTAACCCAGGGCCAGCCGGGCATGGACCTGTCGCTGTTCAGCCGCGATGTGATTGCCTTGGCGACCGCGGTCGCGCTCAGCCACGGCATGTTCGACGCGGTGGCCTTGCTCGGGATCTGCGACAAGATCGTGCCCGGGCTGCTGATCGGAGCGCTGCGCTTCGGCCACCTGCCGGCCCTGCTGGTTCCCGGCGGGCCGATGCCGTCGGGCCTGCCGAACAGGGAGAAGCAGCGCATCCGCCAGCTTCATGCCGAAGGCAAGGTCGGCAAGGACGAGCTCCTGAAGGCCGAATCCGCTTCCTACCACGCGCCCGGCACCTGCACCTTCTACGGCACGGCGAACTCGAACCAGATGATGATGGAGCTGATCGGGCTGCACATCCCCAATTCGGCCTTCATCAACCCGGGAACGCCGCTCCGCCAGGCGCTGACCCGCGCGGCGGTCCACCGGCTGGCCGACCTGGCGGGGAGTGGCGAGCGGCCCTTGGCGCAGGTGGTCGACGAGAAAGGGATCGTCAACGCGATGGTCGGGCTGCTCGCAACAGGCGGGTCGACCAACCATATGATCCACCTGCCGGCGATCGCGCGGGCGGCCGGGATCAGGATCGACTGGCAGGACTTCGAGGAGCTGTCGGGCGCGGTCCCGCTGCTGGCGCGGATCTATCCCAACGGCGCGAAGGACGTGAACGACTTCCACCAGGCCGGCGGGATGGCGTTCGCGACCAGCACGCTGAGTGAGGCCGGGCTGATCCACGCCGACCATCTGACGGCTGGCGCCGACACGTTGGGCGCATGGGCCGGCAACCCCGGGCTCGACGGCGACGAGCTCGTCTGGACTCCCGCCGGGGAGAGCGCCGACCTCGACATGCTTCGCCCGGTCGGCGCGCCATTCCGGCCCGACGGCGGAATGAAGCTGGTTCGCGGCAACCTCGGCCGCGCCGTGTTCAAGACCAGCGCGGTCGACGAGGAGCGGTGGCTAGTCGAGGCGCCGGCGCGCTGTTTTGCCGATCAGAATGAGGTGCTCGCGGCGTTCAAGGCCGGCGAGCTCGACCGCGACATCGCCGTCGTGGTCCGTTTCCAGGGCCCGCGCGCGAACGGCATGCCCGAGCTGCACAAGCTGACCCCAACACTCGGCGTGCTCCAGGACCGCGGTCACAAGGTCGTGCTGGTGACCGACGGCCGCATGTCCGGGGCCAGCGGCAAGGTGCCGGCCGCGATCCATGTCTCGCCCGAGGCGCTGCCCGACGGGCCGCTGGCGCGGCTGCGCGACGGCGACCCGATCCGCGTCGACGCGCGCGACGGCACGCTCGAAGCCGTCGGAATCGACCTGGCGTCGCGCCCGCCCGCCAATTCGCCGCCGCCGCCCGCCGGAACCGGCCGCGAGCTGTTCGCGCTGCTGCGGATGCAGGTCAACGAGGCGGAGGCCGGCGCCTCGGCAATGCTGGCGGCGATGGACTCGGAGCAGTTGTGACCATCGACCAGATCATGCGCGCCGCGCCGGTGATCCCGGTCCTGGTCCTGGACGGAACGCTCGACCCCGCAACCTTGGCCGGAACGCTGGTCGATGCGGGCCTGCCCGTGGTCGAGGTGACCCTGCGCACCCCGCAGGCGCTCGAGGCGATCCGCGCGATGGCCGCGGTCCCGGGCGCAATCGTCGGGGCAGGGACGGTGCTGAATGCGATCGCCATGGACCAGGCGATCGATGCGGGCGCGCAATTCCTCGTCTCGCCCGGCCTCACCCAGGCCTTGGCCAAGCGGGCGATCGACCGGAATGTCGCCTATCTCCCCGGGGTCGCGACCGCGAGCGACATCATGCGCGGGCTGGCGCTCGGGCTCGACCGGTTCAAATTCTTCCCGGCCGAGGCGGCCGGCGGGGTGGCGGCGCTGAAGGCCCTCAGTCTGCCCTTCGCGAACGTCGGCTTCTGCCCGACTGGAGGGATTACGGCGGAATCTGCGGCGGACTGGCTCGTGCTTCCGACGGTGCGGTGCATCGGCGGCAGCTGGCTCGTTCCGCCGGGCGAGACCGATCTTGCCGCCATCGCCGCCCGCGCCCGCCCGGCCGCAGCGCTCGCTCGTTAACGCCCCGAGTCCCGATTTGGGACGGTTGTGTAACTAACTTATTGGCTAGTCGCATAAATCGAGGTTAGGTAAACGGTTGGTTAACGACTCGACCCGGGAAGGCGAGTCGTCCGAGTTTTTTGGCGTATTCGGGGGGTATGGTAGATGGCAGGCGCAAGCGGCGAGACGACGTCCTCGGGGACGTCGGGCAATGACAACCTTGTTGGCGGTTCGGGCAACGACACGCTTAGCGGCGGGGCCGGCAGCGACAATCTCAACGGCGGCTCGGGCAACGACACGCTCGATGGCGGTTCGGGCGCGGACACCGTTCTTGGCGGTTCCGGCGCCGACCGGCTGATCTACCGTGCCTGGGAGAATCTCTGGGGCAGCGCGTCCGGGGTCTACCTCGCTTACGATCGCTACGACGGCGGTAACGGCGCAGTCAAAGCCGGGACCACCGGAACCGAGCTCGACACCCTCGTCGTCTATCTGAGCAACGACCAGATGAATAATGCCGCGTTCATGGCCGCCTTCACGGCGGAGTGGGCGCAATACCAGGCCTTCATTGCGTTGCACCTCAACCGCAACACCGGGCAGGCAGACCAGACCGAATTCACCTTTCACACCATCAACCTCAAGGTCTCGGCGGTCGAGAATGCGAGCTACGGGCTGGATCCCAATTCGCCCGACGCCAACAACGACAGTGCCGCGACGAATGAGGACAATGCCGTCGTCATCAACGTGCTGGCCAACGACACCGACGGCAACGGCGACGCGCTGACCATCACCAAGATCAACGGCCAGGCGATCGCCGTCGGCGGCTCGGTCGCGGTCACCGGCGGCACGGTCACGCTCGGCGCGGATGGCAAGCTGACCTTCACCCCGACCGCCGATTTCAACGGCTCGACGTCGTTCACCTACACCGTTTCCGATGGCGGGCTCACCGACACCGCGACGGTCAACGTCACCGTCAATGCCGTAGCCGACATCGTGGGCGACAGCGCGACGACCAACGAGGACACCAGCGTCACCACCAATGTGCTGGCCAACGACAGCTTTGAGAATTCGGGCGCAGCCGTGACCGCCGTCACCCAGGGCGCGCACGGCACGGTCGTCAACAACCACGACGGCACCATCACCTACACGCCGAACGCCGATTACAACGGGTCCGACAGCTATACCTACACAGTGACCTCGGGCGGAGTCACCGAGACCGCGACGGTCAACGTCACGATCAACGCCGTGGCCGACATCGTGGGCGACAGCGCGACCACCAACGAGGACAATTCGGTCACCACCAATGTCCTCGCCAACGATACGTTCGAGGGCTCGCCGGTCGTGACCGCCGTCACCCAAGGCGCGCACGGCACGGTCGTCAACAACAACGACGGCACCGTCACCTACA
>DASRAY010000104.1:0-9965 GCA_035637935.1 Sphingomicrobium sp. | reverse complement strand
CGCCAGCCAGGTGGCCGGGTGATTGACGCGGCCGTATCGTTTTGCCGCCCAAAAGAGCAAAGCGATGATGATCGCGGTCGTGAGATAAAGCGGATAGGTCACCTGGCCCGGATCATTCTTGCCGAAGACGAGCGACCACAGGACCCCCAATCCGCGGCCGAGCGCGGGCATCATGATGATGAATACGGTCGAGATCAGCCACCAGGCGTGATCGTGCAGCGAGCGGCGATGGCGGATCGCCTGGATGACGGCGACGATGAACGCCGACATCATGACCAATTCGACCGCCGCGATGCCATAGAAGAACCAGGGTTCGAACGGCCCGAATTGATCGCGCATCCGGCCCGAGAGATCGGCGTTCGCGATGTCGCGGTGCAGCGCGCTCAGCGCCGTCAGGGCGACGCCGCCGGCGAGAAAGAACCCGATGATCCCGTTGGTCCGGTGCCGGTCGAATTGGCCGCGCGCGGCATAATAGGGTTGGAGGATCAGGAAGAGGTACCACAGCGTCGCGGTCCAGTAGTGGATGTGAACCGCCCAGGCGTTCTCGGTCAGGTCGCCCCAATAATCCCGGAAGATGCCGATCTGCATGATCGCCATCGGGATGATCATCCATAGGTACAGGTCTTTGTATCGCCCCATTGTGCTTCCCCCTGCGGTCGCCTGACGCTGTCTTCGGCGAAGCGCGTCCCCCCGGACGCGCCTTTCCCATAGCTGACTTGACCCATTCGGCTAAGGTGCCGCGATGCACCGCCTGTTCGTCGCCGTCCGCCCGCCCGAGCCGATCCGCGACCTGCTGATCGACGCGATGGACGACAGCCCCGACTTCCGCTGGCAGGAGGACGAGCAGCTCCACCTCACCTTGCGCTTCGTCGGCGAGGTCGATCGCCATGTCGCCGCCGACCTGACCGACGGGCTGAGCCGGATTCGCGCGCGGCGGTTCGAGGCACGGATCAAGGGCGTCGGCAGCTTCGACCATCGCGGCGCCGGAGCGCTATGGGCCGGGGTCGAGCCGAAGGAGCCGCTCGCCGCCCTCGCCGCCAAGCTCGAGCGCGCCTGCCAGGCGGTCGGGCTCGAGCCTGAGCGCCGCGCCTTTCATCCGCACATCACCCTCGCCCGCTGGAAAGGGCACCGAACGCGCGCGCTCGCCGACTTCCTCGACCGCCGCCGCGGCCTCGTGTCCGAGCCGTTCGAGGTCGGCGAGTTCATCCTGTTCGAAAGCCGCCTGTCGCGCCACGGCGCGCATTACGAGGCGGTGGCGAGCTATCCGCTGAGCTGAGCGGTCAGTGAGGCATCTGCCCGAGCGGCCCCATCGGCAGGCAGCTCTGGCCCTCTTGGCAGCCGACCGACGTGCCCATGCGCTGCAGTTCCTCGACGCCCTGGCGATGCGCGTCGGTCAGGTCGCGCCACTCGAGCGCGGTCTTGCACACCGTCCGCCGGCCGAGCCGGGTCCCGGTCGTCTCATACTGCTCGCAGATCACCTTGTTCGGGTTCCATGTGCTGCCCTTCGGCGCCGGGTTGGCGCTTTGGATGCTGGTCACCTGCGCGGCCGCCGACGTGCTCATCGTCAACGCCACTGCCAACACGGAACCGATCAATTTGCCCATTTCACCCTCCATCGCGCTTTTGAGTGCAACAACCACGACGAACAGTTCATTCGGTTTAGCACCCACCGGCCGCCGCTGGCGACGACAATCATCGATGCACGAAAACGAGATCCGAAGGGGTGCGGGCTCCCTTCGCCGGCCCGGCGTCCAGCCACTATAGCAATAATTGCTATGCTTGCCCGATCCGTCCCGGCTGATCTGTAACGCGGGTGGCGGCCCGCCCGGCGCGCAGGAACGAACGATGGTCAAACCCGAATATTGGAACGTCAACGACGCACAGCTGCTCGAGAAAACCGGCAAGCCATTGGCGCACTGGCTTGCTGTTCTTGATCGATTCGAGGCGTCAAAAAAGAAATCCAATGACTCGGTCGAGCACCTGCAGGCGGTCCACGGCCTCGGGCGATACTGGGCCCGCACCTTGACGACTCACTATCTCAAGCGGCGCGAAGCCTAGCCTCAGGAGCGCGTGCCGAGCACGAATTGGTTGCCGTCCGGATCCTTGAAGATCGCGAACCCGCCCCACTGCGTCTTTTGCGGCGGCTGGACGAATTCGACGCCCTTTTCGGTCAGCTGCCGGAAGGTGGCCTCGACGTCGTCACAGGCGAACGAGCCGTTGAAGATGCCGCCAGCGCGCTCCTCCTGGCCCTCCGGTGTGAACAGGACGAGCCTGGTCAGGCTGTCGCCGATCGACAGCTCGATCCATCGTTGCCGCTCGTTGAATGGCTGATCGGTCATCAGCCTGAAGCCAACCTTGTTGGTCCAGAAGTCCAGTGCGCGGTCCTGGTCGGTTCCCGGAATGCTGATAAATTTCAGGTGGGTGATCATGCACGACTCCTAGCGGGAGCGCAGAAGCCAGCGCGCCCGAAAAGGCACAAGATGGCCTGAAATTTGCTATAGTAGATTTCACATGAAGACGATGGATCCTTATCTCGTCGATGTCCTTATGCGAGACTTGGTCGGACATGATCGTTCGGCGTCCGCCTTCGTCGTCTATCTCTGGCTGTGGCGAAGCAGCCGCGGCGAGGGGCGCCAGAAAATCGGCGCGAGTCTGCAAACCATCGCCACTCGGACGGGCTTGTCCAAGTCGTCGGTCCAGACGGCCGTCCGCCACCTCAGGCGGCGACAGTTGATCAGCTCGACCCGGACCGGGCCGACGACGGCTGCGACCTTCGAGGTGCACGAACCATGGCGCCGCCGGCCGTAGCCGTAATCGGCCGGTGATGCCTCGGCTCGCGACGATCGCCGCGCTCCTCGTCGCGGCGGCTGTGGCGCAGAATCAGCGCGAGGTGCACGCGCGGAACACGCACCGGACGCTGGTCTTTGACGTGGCATCGGCGCCGTACGTTCATCGCCGCTCACTGTCACCGGAGCTTGAGCTGGTCGCGAAGGCCGACCTCGATCCGCAAGGGCGAGTGTTCGGATGGAGCCTGGAGGTTCGCAAGCGCAACGCTCGCCGGCCTGACAACCTCCTCTACGGAAGCCGGTTTTGGCACGGCCCCCAGCCGTCGCAGTTCGACGCCTGGACGGTGGCCGCCGGCTACTGGCCCAACCGGCGCGACCTTCCGGTCCGGTCGCGCCGCCTCGTCGTCACCGCCGAATGTCGCGACTGCCGCACCCGCGGCACCGGCCCGAATGTCACCTTCACTCATGGAACGCTCGCGGTTGGCTGGCACAAGACTTGAGGTTGCGCCGGCCAGGCAAAAGGGGAGCCGAACGGGTGCGGCTCCCCTTCCCGAGCGCTGGGCTCGTGCGGCTTACCAGATGCGGACGCGCTGTTCCGGCGGGATGTAGAATTTCGAATCCGGCCCGATCTTGAACGCGTCGTACCACGCGTCGAGGTTGCGCAGCGGGCCGATCACCCGGAACCGCCGCGGGCTGTGCGGGTCGGACGCGACCTGCGTCTTGATCGCGTCCGGCCGCTGCTTTCCGCGCCACGCCTGAGCAAAGGCGAGGAAGAAGCGCTGGTCGCCCGTCAGGCCGTCGATCACCGGCGCCTTCTTGCCATTCAGCGACATCTTGTAGGCGAGGTAAGCGACCTCGAGGCCCGACATGTCCCCGATATTCTCGCCCATCGTCAGCTTGCCATTGATGAACACGCCAGGCGCCGCCTCGTAGGACGAATATTGCTTGTCGAGCGCGTCGGTCAGCGCCTTGAACCGCTTCGCGTCGTCCGGGGTCCACCAGTCGCGCACCGCGCCGGTCTCGTCGATCTTGCGGCCCTGGTCGTCGAACCCGTGCATGATCTCGTGGCCGATGACCGCGCCGGCGGCGCCGTAATTGACCGCCGCGTCGGCCTTGGGGTCGAAGAACGGCGGCTGCAGGATCCCGGCCGGGAACACGATCTTGTTCTCGAGCCCGCCGTTATAGGCGTTGACCGTGGCCGGGCTCATCGCCCACTTCTTGCGGTCGACCGGCTTGTTGAGGTCCTCGAGCGCATAGGCCCATTCGAAGGCGTTGCTGCGCTTGACGTTGCCGTAGAGGTCGTCCGGATTCATCACCAGCTTGGAGAAGTCGCGGAACTTGTCCGGATAGCCGACCATCACGTCCATCTTGGCGAGCTTGGTCAGCGCCGCCTGCTTGGTCGCCGCGCCCATCCAGCTGTTGCCCTCGATGCGCGCCGCCGCCGCTTTCTTCAGGTTCGCGACCAGCGCTTCCATCTGCGTTTTCGACGAGGCCGGGAAGTAGCGGTCGACATAGGTCTGGCCGAGCAGCTCGCCCAGGCGGCCGTCGACCTGGTCGATGCCGCGGCGCCAGCGCGGCCGCAGCTCCTTCGCTCCGCTTAAAGTCTTGGTGAACTGGAACTTGCTGTCGACGAAGCGCTTGGACAGGAAATTGGACGCCTGGTCGGTGACCTTGAACCGCTCCCATGTCTTCAGCGTCTCGAGCGGGGTCGCGTCGTAGAGCTTGGCGATCGCCTGGATCGCGGTGTTGTCGGCGACGATATATTTCGGCGACGTGGCGTGGATCCGGCTGATGTAGTCGTTCCACTCGAGCTGAGGCGCATAGGCCTGCAGCTGCGCCAGGGTCATCGGGTTGTTGATCTTGTCGATGTCGCGCAGGTCGGCGACCGGCCACGACACCTTGGCGATCTCGGTCTCGAAGGCGAGGATCGAATCGGCCGCCGCGGATGCATTCGGAGTCCCGGTCAGCTCGAGCGTGCGTTGGACGTAGGCGCGATAGGCGTCGCGCTGCGGCTTATACTTGTCGAGCAAATAGTAATCGCGGTCGGGCAGGCCCATTCCGCCGCTGCCGACGAACGCGATATTGATCGCCGGGTTGGCGGGATCGGGAATGGTGCCGAGCCCGAACAAAGCCGCTCCGAAATCGGCGTGGGTGTCGGCCATGAAGCGCGCGAACTCGGCCTTGGACTGGATCGCGTCGACCCTGGCGAGGTCGGCCATCAGCGGCTTGGCGTCGAGCTGCTCGATCCGCGCCTCGTCCATGTAGCTGGCGTAGAAGGCGCCGAGCTGACTGTCCTTCGGCGCCCCCATGACGATCGCCCGGAGCTGCTCCTGGTTGCGGTCGGCGAGCTCGGACCCGACCCCATTCTGCGACTTGTCGGCGGGGATTTCGTTGGCATCCATCCACTTGCCGTTGGCGTAGCGCTGGAAGTCGTCACCCGGCTTGACCGTGAGGTCGCGGGTCGAAATGTCGACGCCCCAGGTGCCGAAGCGGACGACCTGCGGCGCGGACGTGGTCGTGGTGCCGGCCTGCTGCGCTTGCGCCGACAGCGCCACTGGCTGGAGCGCACTGCAGGCGAGGAGAACGGCCGCGACCCGAACCGCGCGGCGAGACGAACGAAGAATCATGCTTACCCCCAACTGATTGATTTGCCGACGCTACTTCGCCGCCGCCGACAAATCCAGCCACCCCGGATCGACCAACGTCGCGCTGGCATCGACGGGTTGCGGGCTCGGAATGTGACCCGCTGCACGCGATGCTGTAAGGCCCGCTCGTCTTCGCGACCGAGTCGAAGTCTTTCGACGGACGGAGTTCAGCCCGCCTTTCGGCCCCCTTTCGAGACAGCAGCGCCGGCCCTGACGGCCGGTACCTCGTGCCGTCCGCTCCGGGACGCAACCGCGTCCAAGTCTCGGATGAGGAGACGATCATGTCCGCAGAGACCACTCCCACGACTTCGACGCCCGAGACCGCTCCGGCGAAGCCCGATGCGACCCGCCCGGATCGGCCCTTCATCGGCGCCGCGGCGACGGTCGCGCCGGCCGGCGACCCATTGATCCGCCCGTTCCAGTTCCACGCCAGCGACGAGCAGCTCGCCGACCTCAAGCGGCGCATCCAGGCGACCCGATGGCCCGAGCGGGAGCTGGTAGACGACGGCACTCACGGCGTGCAGCTGCAACTGATGCAGAAGCTCGCGAGCTACTGGGCGTCCGACTACGACTGGCGGCGCTGCGAGGCACAGCTCAACGGGCTCCCGAATTTCATCACCGAGATCGACGGGCTGGACATCCACTTCATCCACGTCCGCTCGAAGCATGAGAACGCGCCGCCGATCATCATCACCCACGGCTGGCCGGGTTCGCCCATCGAGCAGCTGAAGATCATCGGCCCGCTGACCGATCCGACCGCATTCGGCGGCACCGCCGAGGACGCGTTCGACGTCGTGATCCCGTCGGGGGCCGGCTACGGCTTCTCGGGCAAGCCCACGAAGCCCGGTTGGGACCCGGCGCGCATGGCGCGTGCCTGGACCACATTGATGAAGCGCCTCGGATACACGCGCTTTTTCGCTCAAGGCGGCGATTGGGGAGCGTTCGTCACCAACGAATTGGCGCTGCAGGCTCCCCCCGAGCTGATCGGCATCCATGTGAACTTTCCGGGTTCGATGCCCGCCGAGGTCACGAAGGCGCTTCAGTCCGGCGGACCCGCGCCGGCGGGCCTGTCAGCTGAGGAGCAGCGGGCATACGACCAGCTCGCGTTCGCCTTCCAGAACCTGCCGACACAGATCATGATGATCTCACATCCGCAAACGCTGTACGGATTGGCCGACTCGCCGGTCGCGCTGGCCGCGTGGATGATCGATCACGACGTGGCCAGTTATGGGCACATCGCGAAGCTCTTTGTCGACGGAGAACCCTATGGCGCCCTCTCCCGGGACGACATCCTCGACAACATCACTTTGTCCTGGCTGACCAACACCGGCATGTCCTCGGCTCGGCTCTACACCGAGTTCAGGGGCGGCTTTTTCCACGATCTCAGCATTTCCGTTCCGGCGGCAGTCAGCATTTTCCCGGAGGAGATTTACCAAGGGCCGCGGAGTTGGTCGGAACGCGCCTACAAGAACCTCCTCCATTTCAATGAGCTCCCCACAGGCGGCCACTTCGCCGCCTGGGAACAGCCGCAGCTTCTCGCGGAGGAGATCCGCACCAGCTTCCGGTCGCTGCGTTAGATCGTTCGAGCAGGGGCGGCACTTCCGGGGTGCCGCCCCGCCCCGCCAGCCTGTCTGTTCTGGCGCGCATTTCGCGCGGGGTTTGATCGCGGCCCGTCGCGCACCCATATGGGCGAAGCGGCGTTGACCGGCCGCCGCCCCTCACGCTAGACTAGAACAGAAGCGGAACGACCGAACCCGATGCTGACTCATATTTCCGTGCGCGGGGCGCGCGAGCACAACCTCAAGGGGATCGACGTCGACATCCCCCGGGAGTCGCTGACGGTGATCACCGGCCTGTCCGGCTCGGGCAAGTCCTCGCTCGCCTTCGACACCATCTACGCCGAGGGCCAGCGCCGGTACGTCGAGAGCCTGTCGGCCTACGCCCGCCAGTTCCTCGAGATGATGCAGAAGCCCGACGTCGAGCATATCGACGGCCTGTCGCCGGCCATCTCGATCGAGCAGAAGACGACCAGCCGCAACCCGCGCTCGACCGTCGCCACCGTCACCGAAATCTACGATTACATGCGCCTGCTGTGGGCGCGGGTCGGAGTGCCTTACTCGCCCGCCACCGGCCTGCCGATCGAGGCGCAGCAGGTCAGCCAGATGGTCGACCGGGTGATGGCCCTGCCCGAGGGCAGCCGCCATTATCTGCTCGCGCCGGTCGTCCGCGGCCGCAAGGGCGAGTATCGGAAAGAGCTCGCTGAGTGGCAGAAAGCGGGCTTCCAGCGGGTCCGCATCGACGGCAGGCATTATGCGATCGAGGACGCGCCCGCGCTCGACAAGAAGTACAAGCACGACATCGAGGTGGTGGTCGACCGCATCGTCGTCCGCACCGGCATCGAAGCGCGCCTCGCCGACAGCTTCGAGACCGCGCTCAAGCTCGCCGACGGACTGGCGTACCTGGATCCGGCGGACCCTCAGCCCGAGGAGGACCAGCCGCGGGCCGCGGGCGTCGCCGAGGCCGCCGAGGGCTTCAAGCTCGACTACGCCGCGCCCGGCCGAATCACTTTCTCCGAGAAATTCGCCTGCCCCGTCTCCGGCTTCACCATCGCCGAGATCGAGCCGCGCCTGTTCAGCTTCAACGCGCCGCAGGGCGCCTGCCCGGCCTGCGACGGCCTCGGCGAGAAACTGGTGTTCGACGAGGAGCTCGTCGTCCCCAACGAGAGCCTCAGCCTCAAGCGCGGCGCGGTCGCCCCCTGGGCCAAGTCGCAGCCGCCCTCGCCTTACTACATGCAGGTGCTGGCCAGCCTCGGCCGCGCCTACGGCTTCGACCTCGACACGCCGTGGAAGGACCTGCCCGACGAGGCGCAGCGAGTCATCCTCCACGGCACCGACGGCCGCGCCGTCACCCTGCGCTTCATCGACGGCAAGCGCAGCTACGAGGTCAGGAAGGCGTTCGAGGGCGTGATCGGCAACCTCAACCGCCGCATGGCGCAGACCGAGAGCGCGTGGATGCGCGAGGAACTGTCGCGCTACCAGGCGAGCCGCCCGTGCGAGGTGTGCCACGGCGCCCGCCTCAAGCCAGAAGCGCTGGCGGTGAAGATCGCCGGCGAGGACATCAGCCTGTCCTCCCGCCGCAGCGTCGCCGACGCCCGCGACTGGTTCGCCGCGCTCCACACCAAACTCACGCCGACCCAGAACGAGATCGCCAAGGCGATCCTCAAGGAGATCAACGAGCGTCTCGGCTTCCTCCACAATGTCGGGCTCGACTATCTCCACCTCGACCGCACCAGCGGCACCCTGTCGGGCGGCGAGAGCCAGCGCATCCGCCTCGCCAGCCAGATCGGCAGCGGCCTCTCGGGCGTGCTCTACGTCCTCGACGAGCCGTCGATCGGCCTCCACCAGAAGGACAACGACCGCCTGCTCGAGACGCTCAAGCGCCTGCGCGGCCTCGGCAACACCGTGCTGGTGGTCGAGCATGACGAGGAAGCGATCCGCACCGCCGACCATGTGATCGACATGGGTCCCGGCGCCGGAGTCCATGGCGGCGAGGTGGTGTGCGAAGGCACGCTCGACACGCTCCTGGCGTGCGAGGGCAGCCTCACCGCCGACTACCTCTCCGGCCGCCGCGAGATCCCGATGCGCGCGACCCGCCGCAAGGGCAGCGGCAAATATGTCACCGTCACCGGCGCCCGCGCCAACAATCTGCAGAACATCACCGCCGCCTTCCCGCTCGCCACCTTCACCTGCGTCACCGGCGTCAGCGGCAGCGGTAAGTCGAGCCTGGTCGTCGACACGCTCTACCCGGCCGCCGCCCGCGCCCTCAACGCGGCGCGGATCGTCGCCGGCCCGCACGACAAGGTCAGCGGCCTCGAGCAGCTCGACAAGGTGATCGACATCGACCAGTCGCCGATCGGCCGCACCCCGCGCTCCAACCCCGCGACCTACACCGGCGCCTTCACCCAGATCCGCGACTGGTTCGCCGGCCTGCCCGAGAGCAAGGCGCGCGGCTACAAGCCCGGCCGCTTCAGCTTCAACGTCAAGGGCGGGCGGTGCGAGGCGTGCCAGGGCGACGGCCTGATCAAGATCGAGATGCACTTCCTGCCCGACGTCTACGTCACCTGCGACGTGTGCCACGGCGCCCGCTACAACCGCGAGACGCTCGAGGTGAAGTTCAAGGGCCGCTCGATCGCCGACGTGCTCGACATGAACGTCGAGGAAGCCGCCGAGCTGTTCAAGGCGGTCCCCGCAATCCGCGACAAGATGCGCATGCTGCAGGAGGTCGGGCTCGGCTACATCAAGGTCGGACAGTCGGCGACGACGCTGAGCGGCGGCGAGGCGCAGCGGGTCAAGCTGTCCAAGGAGCTATCGCGCCGCGCGACGGGGAAGACGCTGTACATCCTCGACGAGCCCACCACGGGCCTGCATTTCGAGGATGTGCGCAAGCTGCTGGAGGTGGTGCACCAGCTGGTCGACCAGGGCAACACCGTGGTGGTGATCGAGCATAATATCGAGGTCATCAAGACCGCGGACTG
>DASRAY010000103.1:0-4449 GCA_035637935.1 Sphingomicrobium sp. | reverse complement strand
AGCCGACGAAGACGTGTTAGATGATTGCCCGGATACTTGGGTAATTTTCATTGATCATGTGCAGATTGATGGTCAGCCGGATTGGCCAGCGCTTCAAGGGCCTCACAATTTAGAAAATGCGAAAGCTGCAGTAGCAGTTTGCCGAGCGCTTGATGTCAGCGATGGCATTATCGAGCCGGCACTCCGCAGCTACCCGGGTCTCCCCCACCGCATGGAGCGCATCCGCGAGAAGGACGGCGTGCTGTTCGTCAACGACAGCAAAGCGACCAACCCGACCGCGACTGCTCCGGCGCTCGCGGCGTTCGAGCGTATTCGCTGGATTTGCGGCGGCCAGGCGAAGACCGACAATCTCGACGAATGCGCGCCTCACTTCGGCCATGTGCGCAAGGCCTATACCATTGGCGAAGCGGGCGAATTGTTCGCTTCGCTCTTGTCGCCGCACGTGGCCGTGGCAAAGTGCCAAACGCTCGAGCGCGCGGTCAGTGAAGCGGCGGCGGAGGCGAAGAGGGGGGACACGGTCCTTCTCTCGCCGGCCTGCGCCAGCTTCGACCAGTTCCGCGACTTCGAGGATCGGGGCGACCAGTTCCGGGCGTTGGTGGAGGGGTTATGATCGGCAGCATCTCGGGCAAGATCAGGGACAAGGCCGCGCTGATGGACCCGAGCCATTACGGCCGCTCCGACACGTCGGCGATCGGCCGCTGGTTCTGGGAGGTCGACAAGGTTCTGCTGCTGCTGGTGACGGTGCTGATCGCGATCGGGCTGATCGCCGTCGCCGCCGCCTCGCCCGCCGCCGCCGAGCGCTACTCGGGCGGCAATGTCCGCTTCAACGACCTCTATTATTTCTGGCGCCAGCTCGCCTGGATAGCGCTCGGAGTGCCGGTCATGATCGGCATTTCGATGCTGCCGCGCGAGCGGGCGCGGCGATTGAGCCTGTTCGGCGCGTCGTTCTTCTTCGTGCTGCTGATCTTCGTCCCGGTGCTCGGGCCGGAAATCAACGGCGCCAAGCGCTGGATCGAGCTGCCCGTCGGGCAGCTGCAGCCGTCCGAATTCCTGAAGCCCTTCTATGTCGTCGCGCTGGCGTGGCTGCTCAGTCTCCGCGAAGGGGACAAGTCGCTGCCGATCTTCACTCTGTCGGCGCTTCCGGTCGGAGCCATCGCCTTCCTGCTGATGAAGCAGCCCGATTTCGGCTCGACCATCATTTTCGCGGCGGTGTGGATCGCGATGCTCGCACTCGCCGGGGTCAACATGCGGATCCTCGTCGGCCTCGCCATTGCCGGTGTGGTCGGCATCGTCCTCGCCTACTTCTTCTACGACGTCGCCACCGCGCGCATCGACGAGTTCCTGTTCGGCACGGGCGACAATTTCCAGACCGAGAATGCGATGCGCACGCTGACAGCCGGCGGGCTGTTCGGCATGGGCCCGGGCGGCGGCACGCGCAAGTTCGGCCTGCCCGAGCCCCACACCGACTATATCTTTTCGGTGATCGGCGAGGAGTTCGGCCTGATCGCCTGCCTCGCCATCGCCGCGCTCTACCTCGGCATCGTCGCCCGGGTGCTGATCAAGCTGCTCGACGAGGACAACAGCTTCGCGATCCTCGCCGCCGCCGGCCTCGCCATCGAGTTTGGGCTGCAGGCGCTGATCAACATGATGGTCAACGTCCAGCTGGCGCCGTCCAAGGGCATGACACTGCCGTTCATCAGCTACGGCGGGTCATCGATGCTGGCGCTGTCGATCGGCATGGGTTTGCTGCTCGCGTTCACGCGCCGGAACCCGTATCTGACCCGCTCACCCTATGTCGTGAAGTGGAGCGGGGAGAGCCTGACGGCATGAATTTCGTTCTCGCTGCCGGTGGGACCGGCGGCCATATGGTCCCGGCCCATGCGCTCGCCGCGGAGCTCAAGCGCCGCAGCCACGGCGTGCTGCTGATCACCGACGACCGCGGCGCGCGCTTCCCCGGCCTGTTCGACGGCGTGCCGGTGCACATCCTGCCCGCCGGAAGGCTCGGCGGCGGGCCGATCGGCTGGCTCAAGGCGGCGCGCGCGGTGGTCGCCGGACGCGGCGAGGCCAAGCGGCTGTACAGGGACCATCGGCCCGACGCGGTCGTCGGGTTCGGCGGCTACCCGGCTTTTCCCTCGCTGCTCGCGGCGAGCGCGATGAAGATCCCGACCGTGCTGCATGAGCAGAATGCGGTGCTCGGCCGGGTCAACCGCCTGCTCGCCGGCGAGGCCGAGGCGATCGGCACGGCGTTCGAAACGGTCGAGCGGCTCAAGCCCAGGTTCAAGGAGCGGACGGTGCTGGTCGGCAACCCGGTCCGCGACAGCATCGCCAGGCTGGGCGAGCTGCCGTTCCCGCCGTTCGACGAGATCGCTCCGCTGAAGATCCTGATCACCGGCGGCAGCCAGGGCGCGACGGTGCTCGGCGAGGTGGTGCCCGACGGGCTCGGCCTGCTCCAGCCGGCGCTGCGGCGGCGGCTGCAGGTCGTCCACCAGTGCCGCCCCGACGACATCGAACGGGTGCGCAAGACCTATGCCGAGCTCGGCATCCCGGCCGAGCTCACGACCTATATCGAGGACATGCCTGACAAGCTGGCCGACGCGCACCTCATCATCGGCCGCGCCGGGGCCTCGACCATCGCCGAGCTGACCGCCGCCGGCCGCCCCGCCATCCTGATCCCGTTCCCGGCGGCGACCGACGACCACCAGACTGCCAACGCCCGTGAGTTGACCGCGGCCGGCGGCGCCCGCACCATTCAGCAGACCAATTTCACGCCGACCGTCCTCGCCCGCCAGATCGAGGCGATGGCGGCGGACCCGGTCGCGCTCAACAATGCCGCCTCGCGCGCCTTGTCGGTCGGCCGCCCGCACGCCGCGCGCGACCTCGCCGACCTCGTCGAGCGCGTGGGTAACGGGGTCGCCCCGGTCATCGTCGGCCCGGCGCTGACGCCGCGCGTCGGAGCCCCGGCTCCGATCGGAGGCATGCCGGCATGATGAAGGCGATGGGCACCGACATCGGCACGATCCACTTCGTCGGGATCGGCGGCATCGGCATGTCGGGCATCGCCGAGGTGATGCACCAGCTCGGCTATCAGGTGCAGGGCTCGGACGTCGCCGAATCCTACGTCGTCGAGAAATTGCGCAAGGCCGGCATCCCGATCGCGATCGGCCATTCGCCCGACAATCTCGGCGACGCCGCCGTCGTCGTCTGCTCGTCGGCGATCAAGGACGGCAATCCGGAGATGGTCGCCGCGGCCGAGCGGCGCCTGCCGCGAGTGCGGCGGGCCGAGATGCTGGCTGAGCTGATGCGGATGCAGAAGACGGTCGCTGTCGCCGGCACCCACGGCAAGACCACGACCACGTCGATGATCGCGGCCCTGCTCGACGGGGGCGGGATCGACCCGACGGTGATCAACGGCGGGATCATCAACCGCTACGGCTCGAACGCCCGGCTCGGCAAGAGCGACTGGTGGGTGATCGAGGCCGACGAGAGCGACGGCAGCTTCCTCCGCCTCGACGGGACGATCGCGGTCGTCACCAACATCGATCCCGAGCATCTCGAACATTACGGCAGCTTCGACTCGGTCAAGGACGCATTCGTCGAGTTCGTCGAGAATGTGCCCTTCTACGGGCTCGCCGTGCTGTGCGTCGACCATCCCGAGGTGCAGAACATCATCGGCCGGATCCGCGACCGGCGGATCGTCACCTACGGCTTTTCCGCGCTGGCCGACGTCCGCGCCGACAGTGTCTCCGCCGTTCCCGGCGGCAGCCAGTTCGACGCCGTGATCCTCGGCCGCGACGGGGAGCGCCGGGTGCTGGAGGGCATCCACGTCTCGATGCCCGGCCGCCACAACGTCCAGAACGCGCTCGCGGCGATTGCCGTCGCGCTCGAGCTCGGCATGAGCGACGAGGCGATCGTGCGCGGCTTCGACAGGTTCGACGGGGTCAAGCGGCGCTTCACCCGGGTCGGCGAGGCCGACGGCGCGATCATCATCGACGATTACGCCCACCATCCCACGGAAATCCGCGCCGTTCTGGCCGCCGCGCGCGAGGGCGCGGAAGGGCGCGTGATCGCGGTCATGCAGCCGCATCGCTACACCCGGCTGCAGGCATTGATGGAAGACTTCCAGAACGCGTTCAACGACGCCGACGTGGTGATGGTGACTCCGGTCTATCCCGCCGGCGAGGAGCCCATCGACGGCGTCGATTCCGCCGCGCTGGTCGAGGGCCTGCGCGCCCACGGCCACCGCATGGTGAGCGAGGTCGCCGACCTCGATGGCCTGTGCCGCGCCTTGCGCGACCTCGCCGCCGACGGCGACATGATCATCTGCATGGGCGCCGGCGACATCACCAAATGGGCCGCCGCGCTGGCCGACGGCATCTGCGCGGCGCGGGCGAAGAAATGAGCGCGGTCGCGACCATGCCCGCCGTGCGCGGCAGGCTGACACCTAACGCG
>DASRAY010000102.1:0-25286 GCA_035637935.1 Sphingomicrobium sp. | reverse complement strand
CGAGGTTCAGGAACAGCTCGAACACTTCGTCGAGGACTTCGGCAGGGCGGGCGTCGGGGCGGTCGATCTTGTTGACGACGACGATCGGCTTGAGGCCCAGCGACAGCGCCTTGCCGGTGACGAACTTGGTCTGCGGCATCGGGCCTTCGGCGGCGTCGACGAGCAGGATGACGCCGTCGACCATGGAGAGGATGCGCTCGACCTCGGCGCCGAAATCGGCGTGACCCGGGGTGTCGACGATGTTGATGTGCGTCGTCTCGCCGTCATGTTCCCATTCAACGCTGGTGCACTTGGCGAGGATGGTGATCCCCCGCTCCTTCTCGAGGTCGTTCGAGTCCATCGCCCGCTCCTCGACGCGTTGGTTGTCGCGGAAGGTGCCGGACTGGCGGAAGAGCTGGTCGACGAGGGTCGTCTTGCCGTGATCGACGTGCGCGATGATCGCGACGTTGCGCAGGTTCATGAACATTTTTTCCGAGAAAAGTGAGCGCGCGATGTAGTGCAAAAGGGCTCATGTTGCAATGCAGCATCGCAACGCCCGGCGCGGTTCGAGCGTTTATGCTGCGGTTGAAATCAAGGAGATGAACGATGCCCCGTGGCGCGTACACCGCCAAGCAGGACCGCAAGGCCAAGCATATCGAGGAAGGCTATGAGAAGCGCGGCGTTTCCAGGAAGGAAGCCGAAAGCCGCGCGTGGGCGACGGTCAACAAGCAGGACAAGGGCGGGAAGAACGACGGCTCGGGCCGCTCGTCGAGCCGCAGCGCCGCCGCCAGGAAGGGCTGGGAAACCCGCCGCCGCCACGGCCACGGGTAAGCATCGCGGCGCCTAGCGCTCGAGGATTTCGATCGCCCGCTCGATCGCCCGCAACTCGCTGTGCGCGAGGCGCTCCAGCCGTCCCGCAAGCAATGAGCCGGTCGGCGGCGTCGCCAGCTGATCACGCCCGGCCTCGGTCAGCCGGAGCGCGAGCCGGCGGCGGTTGTTCGGATCCTGCGTGCGCTCGACCAGCCCGGCGCGGACCAGCGAGTCGACCGCGCGGCTGACGGCCGGGGCGCCGCGAGCGACCGCCGCGGCAATTTGATTGAGCGTCGCGGGCTCGCGCGCGCCAATGGCCGACAGCAGCTTGCGCCGCGCGCGGTCGGCGCGTTCAGCCGGGCCGTCCGCCACCCAGGTATGGGCGATGGCGTTCAAGCGCGCCGCAATCGCGGCCGGAGTTGATCCTCCGAACATCGCTTGCAGCCTATCAATGTTTTGCTCGCGCGCAACATTGCGCGACGAAATTTGTCATCGCGAGCAGGCGAGCAACCCGGCGATCAACCGGAATGGATTGCTTCGCGGCCTCGCCGCTCGCAATGACGCCGGGTGAGTAGGCGCCCTTCGCTTCCCCGCAACGTCTGGGTCCTCGGCTTCGTCAGCCTGCTGATGGACCTGTCGAGCGAAATTTACCATGCGCTGCTGCCGGCCTTCATCACCGTCGTGCTGGGCCTGCCGGCGACGGCGCTCGGGGCGATCGACGGGGTCGCCGAGGCGACCGCCAATTTCGCCAAGCTCGGCTCGGGGCGGCTGTCGGACCGGAGCGCTCGGCGCAAGCCGTGGATCGTCGGCGGCTACGGGCTCGCGGCGCTGTCCAAGCCTTTGTTCCCGCTCGCGGCAAGCGCGCCGATGGTGATGGCGGCGCGCTTCGCCGACCGCATCGCCAAGGGCATCCGCGGCGCGCCGCGCGATGCGATGATGGCCGACGAGACTCCGCCCGAGATCCGCGGCCGCGCGTTCGGCCTCAGGCAATCGCTCGACACGGTCGGGGCACTGCTTGCGCCGATCGCCGCGATCGCGCTGATGGAGCTGCTGGCGAACGATATCCGGCTCGTGTTCTGGATCGCGGTCGTTCCCGCGGCCGGCGCCTTCCTGCTCGCCTGGCTGGCGCTGCGCGAGCCCGAGCAGCATTTCGCGCCGCCCGCCCGATCGCCCTTCTTCTCCGGTTTCCGCCAGCTCGACAAGGAGACCAAGCGCCTGCTCGCGGTCGGCTTCCTGTTCGGCCTCGCCCGCTTTTCCGAGGGTTTCCTGATCCTCAAGGGGATCGAGGTGGGGTTGAGCGAAGCCTGGTCGCCGCTGACGCTGGCCGTGTTCAGCCTCGCTTATGTCGCGCTCGCTTACCCGGCGGGGACGCTCAGCGACCGTCTCAGCCCGCGCTCGATCCTGATGGCCGGGATCGCCGTGCTCGTCGGCGGCGACCTCGTGCTCGCCTACAGCGCCACCCTCTCCGGAGTCGTGCTCGGCGTGGCCTTGTGGGGCGCGCACATGGCGCTGACACAGGGCATCTTCTCGCGGATGATCGCCGACAGCGCGCCCGAGGAGCTGCGCGCGACCAGCTTCGGCGCCTTCTGGTTCGTGAGCGGCGCGGCGGGCCTGCTCGCCAGCCTCGGCGCCGGCCTGCTGTGGGACCGCGACGGCAGCTCGGCGACCTTCCTGACCGGCGCCGCGGTGGCGGCCGCGGCGCTGGCGATGCTTAGCCTGCTGCCCGACGAGTCCTGCCGCCCTGCCCGATGACCACGTCTGCGTCGCGCCGGCGCGGCTGCAGCGGCGGCATCCGATAGGCGACGCCGCAGCGGGCGATGAACTGCTCGTAGATGGCCGCACCGATGTGCAGCACGAGCAGGGTGATGGTCGTCCACACCAGGAACTCATGCACCTCGCCGGACATCTCGCCCGTCCCCCTATCGATGCCGGGGACGACCGGCAGCGGGAGCCCGCCGATGAGTGGCGTGAACCAGCCCTCGGTCCGGCCGGAAACGGCGATCAGCCCGGTCAGCGGCAAAGCGATGAGCAGGAAATAGAGCAGTCGGTGACTCCACAGTGCCGCGGTCCGGCGCCACTCCGGCATCTCCGCCGGATAGGGCGGCGGCGGATTGAGTAGCCGATAGCCGAGGCGGATCAGGGTCAGCAGCAGGATCATTGCGCCGAGCGTCTTGTGCCAGGTCAGGACTTCGCTTCGGGCCGGCCCGCGCGGCAGGAATTCGGCGAACGCAAAGCCGAGCGCGACCTGGGTCAGCAGCAGCACCACGATCGTCCAGTGCAGCGTGACTGCGACATTGGAATAGCGGCGCAAGATGCCAGGCGATGCGGTATCTCGCGCGGTGGTGGTTGCAGACAGGGTGGCCATCGGAATTCTCCCGTAACGCCCCCGTTACTGTCCCCTCGCAACGCCCCGGCGAACGAATTTCTCCCCATTTTCAGCCGGATCGAGCAAGCCCCGCGCCCGGGGGCAGACATCGAGACACGGTTCTGGCAGGCTTCAGGTGAGGCGACGAATGGAGGGCATAATGACATGGGTCATCCGCGTACTGCTGATCTTGGGCGGGCTGCTTCTCCTGCTCGTCGGTGGGTACGTGGCCAACAGACCCGCAGGCAGCAGTGGGGCTTGTTTGTTCCTCGTAGCGGGTCTCGCGTGTCTGGCGCTCGCCGTGCTGTCGTTCTTCGTGAAAGTCTTCTGATGGCTCGCGGCAGATTCCGCCCAATGGCAGAGGGCAGCGAAGCCGATTAACGACGCGATCACGCACCGGCACTCCGGCTTGGTGCAGTTGCTACGGCCGCTCAAGCCTAGCGCGTGAAGCTCTCACCTTTCTCCGCCTTGTCGAGCAGCAGCCGGGAGAAGCTGAAGTCGCTGCCCATCCGCTCTTCCTGGCGCTTGAGGCCCTCGACGATCTGCTCGAGGCCCTCGGTGTCGGCCCAGAACATCGGCCCGCCGCGATAGACTGGCCAGCCGTAGCCGTAGACCCACACTACATCGATATCCGAAGCGCGCTGGGCGATCTTCTCCTCGAGGATTTTCGCACCTTCGTTGACCATCGTATAGAGCGTCCGCTCGACGATCTCCTGGTCGGTGATCGAGCGCCGCTCGACCCCCTGCTGCCTGGCGAAATCCTCGATGATCTGCTGGACCACCGGCGACGGCGTCGGCCGCCGCTTTTCATCATAGTCGTAGAAGCCCGCGCCCTTCTTCTGGCCCCAGCGGTCGATCGCGCACAAGGCGTCGCGCACGTTCTCGATCCGCGTCCGATCGCGGTGCCAGCCGATGTCGACCCCGGCGAGGTCGGCCATCTGGAACGGGCCCATCGGCATACCGAAGGCGACGTGGACGCGGTCGACCTGCTCGGGCGACGCGCCCTCGAGCAGCAGCTTGGTCGCCTCGACCTGACGCGGCATCAGCATGCGGTTGCCGATGAAGCCGTGGCACACGCCGGCGACCACCGGTACCTTCCGGATCTTCTTGCCGATGGTCATGGCGGTGAGCAGCACGTCGGGCGCGGTCTGCTCGCCGCGCACCACCTCGAGCAGCTTCATGACATTGGCGGGCGAGAAGAAGTGCATGCCGACCACGTCGCCCGGCCGCGAGATCGACGCCGCGATTTCGTTGATGTTGAGGTAAGAAGTGTTGGAGGCGAGGATCGCGCCCGGCTTGGCGATCGCATCGAGCTTGCCGAACACCTCCTTCTTGACGTCCATATTCTCGTAGACCGCCTCGATGATCAGGTCGCAGTCGGCGAGCGCCGCGAAGTCGAGCGTCGGCGACAGCAGGCCCATCGCTTTCTCCACCTGCTCCTGGGTCAGCCGGCCCTTGGCCGCGCTCGCTTCATAATTCTTGCGCATCAGGCCGGCGCCGCGGTCGAGCGCCTCCTGCTCCATCTCGATGATCGTCACCGGGATGCCGGCGGAGAGAAAATTCATCGAAATGCCGCCGCCCATGGTCCCGGCACCGATCACGCCGACCTTGCGGACGTCGCGCGGCTGTGTGTCCTCGGGCAGGCCGTCGATCTTGGCCGCCTTGCGCTCGGAGAAGAAGAAATATTGCTGGGCCCTGGCCTGGGTGCCGCTCATCAGCTCCATGAACAGCTTGCGCTCTTCGATGACGCCTTCGCTGTAGGGCTTCTCGCACGAGACCTTGACCGCCTTGATGTTGGCCTCGGGCGCGTCGAAGCCGCGGAACTTGCGCTCATTCTCGCGCCGGAACTGGTCGAACAGCGTGGGATCGCACTCGTTGAGCTTGTCCTGCCGCTCCGAGCTCTTGGGCAGCGGACGGACGTCGCGCACCTCCTCGGCATAGCCGACCGCGTGCGGGATCAGATCACCCTCGATCAGCCGGTCGACGAGGCCGCAGGCGATTGCGTCTTTCGCCCCGATCGGGTTGCCGGTCGCGCACATTTCAAGCGCCTTTTTCACGCCCGCCACGCGCGGCAGGCGCTGCGTCCCGCCGGCGCCGGGAAGCAGGCCGAGCTTCACTTCGGGCGTGCCGAGCCTGGCCGTCGGAACCGCGACGCGATAGTGGCACGCCAGCGCGACCTCGAGCCCGCCGCCGAGCGCGGTACCGTGGATCGCGGCCACCACCGGCTTGGCGCAATTCTCGATAATGTCGACGACGGCCGGCAGCCACGGCTGCTGGGGCGGCTTGCCGAACTCGGTGATGTCGGCCCCGGCGAAGAAGGTCTGGCCCTCGCAGGCGATGACTACCGCGGTGACCGACTCGTCCGCTTCCGCCAGAGCGATCGCGTCGACCAGCCCCTGCCGGACCGCCGTCGAGAGCGCGTTCACCGGCGGGTTGTTGGAGAGGATGATCAGCACGTCGCCGTGCTTATGGGTCGAGATCGGACTGGTCGTCGGCTTGTCGAGAACGTCGGTCATGGCGGTACCCCAATGTGCGCTTGGCCGTCCGCTAAGCTTGCGCATTGCGCGAAACAAGACGGCTGTGCCACTTTCCTGACATGGCGGTAAGTAACGCGGACGGTGAGGTCGACGTGCTGATCGTCGGCGCGGGGATTTCCGGGGTCGACGCGGCCTATCGGCTGAAGACGCGCTGCCCGGCGAAAAGCTGGCTGATCCTCGAGGGGCGCGACCGGGTCGGCGGGACCTGGGACCTGTTCCGCTACCCGGGCGTGCGCTCGGATTCGGACATGTACACCCTAGGCTTCCCGTTCCGACCGTGGCCGAGCGACCAGGCGATCGTCGAGGGGCCGGCGATCCGCGACTATGTCGAGGCGACGGCGCGCGAGACCGGCGTGTTCGAGCAGATCCGCTTCGGCCACAAGGTGGTTCGCGCGGACTGGTCGTCAGCGGAGTCCCGCTGGACGGTCGAGACCGAGCGCGGGCGGCGGTTCACCGCGGCGTTCCTGTTCCTCGCGAGCGGCTACTATGATTACGCGCAGGGGTACCGGCCGAGCTGGGACGGCGAGGAGGCATTCTCGGGGCGGATCGTCCACCCCCAGGCCTGGCCCGAGGACCTCGACCTTGCCGGCAAATGCGTCGCGGTGATCGGCAGCGGCGCGACCGCCGTGACGCTGGTGCCGGCGCTCGCGCGCGAGGCGGCGCAGGTGGTGATGGTCCAGCGCTCGCCGTCCTACATCGTCGCCCGGCCGGCGCGGGACCGGGTCGCGCGCTGGGCGCAGCGCCTGCTGCCGCGCGGGGCGGCGGGCGCGCTAGTGCGCTGGAAGAACGTGTTGCTGACCATCTATTTCTACGGCCGAGCGCGGCGGAAGCCCGAGCGGGTCAGCCATTGGATCCGCGAGCAGGCGCGCGAGGCGCTGCCCGCCGGCTACCCGGTCGAGCGCGACTTTAGCCCGAGCTACAAACCGTGGGACCAGCGGCTGTGCCTCGTCCCCGACGGCGACCTGTTCGCGGCGATACTCGGCGGCACGGTGCGAATCGCGACCGGGGCGATCGAACGCTTCACGCCGAGCGGGCTGCGGCTCGAAAGCGGCGAGGAGGTCGAGGCGGACGTCGTCGTCACCGCGACCGGGTTGAACATGAAGGTCGGCGGCGGGATCGCGCTCGGCGTCGACGGCGCGCCGGTCGAGCTTGCCGAGCGCTTCATCTACAAGGGCATGATGCTAAGCGGCGTGCCCAACCTGTTCATCGCATTCGGCTATGCGAATGCGTCCTGGACCCTGCGCAGCGACTTGACCGCGCGCAGCGTCTGCCGCCTCGTCAACCATATGACCGCGCGCGGCTTCGCCACCGCCGTCCCGCGCGCCGACGGAGCGCTCGAGCGGCGGCCGGTGATCGACTTCAGCTCGGGCTATGTCGCGCGGGCGCAGGGCGTGCTGCCGAGCCAGGGTCACCGCCAGCCGTGGCGGGTGCCGCAAAATTACGTGCGCGATCTCGCCGCGATGTCGTTTCGCCGCATTGACGAGGGGCTGGAGTTCGGGAGTAGGAAGACCGCATGACCGACCTCGACGATTTTCGCGCCGACACGCGCGCCTGGCTCGAGGTCAATTGCCCGGCGGAGATGCGCGAGCCCATCCGGTCCGAGGCCGACATGTGCTGGGGCGGGCGCAACTGGACGTTCCAGTCGGACGCGCAGCAGCGCTGGCTCGAGGTGATGGCCGAGCGCGGCTGGACCGTGCCCGACTGGCCCAAGGACTATGGCGGCGGCGGGCTGACCCCCGAGCAGGCGATCGTGGTCAAGGAGGAGATGGCGCGGATCGGCGCGCGCCAGCCGCTGTACAGCTTCGGCATCTCGATGCTCGGGCCGGCGCTGCTCAAGTTCGGGACGGAGGAGCAGAAGCGGCACTATCTGCCGCAGATCGCGCGCGGCGAGATCCGCTGGTGCCAGGGTTATAGCGAGCCGGGCGCGGGGTCGGACCTCGCGGGACTGCAGACGAAAGCGGAAGACAAGGGCGACCACTGGCTGGTCAACGGCCAGAAGGTGTGGACCAGCTATGCCGACAAGGCCGACTGGATCTTCTGCCTCGTGCGGACCTCCGGCGAATCGAAGCAGGGCGGGATCAGCTTCCTGCTGTTCGACATGACGACGCCGGGAGTGTCGACCAAGCCGATCCTGCTGATCAGCGGCTCGTCACCGTTCTGCGAGACCTTCTTCGACGACGTGAAAGTGCCCAAGGACCAGATCGTCGGCGAGGTGAACAAGGGCTGGGACGTCGCTAAATATCTGCTCGGACACGAGCGCGAGATGATCAGCGGCATGGGCCTCGGCGGCGGCGGCTCGCTGGGCGCTGCGGTCAAGCCCGCCGATCCGTTGCTCCGCGCCGAGATCGCCGCGTTCGACGTCGACGCCCTCGCCTTCCAGGCGATGAGCGAGCGCTTCACCGCGCTGTGGAAGGCGAGCGAGGCGCATCCGGCGAGCCCGTCGATGATGAAATATGCCGGGACCGAATTGAACAAGCGCCGCAACGAACTGGTCATGGCCGCGGGCGGCAGCGACGCGCTTGAATGGGACAGCGAGCGGACGAAGCACGGCAAGGCAGCGCGCGACTGGCTGCGCTCCAAGGGCAATTCGATCGAGGGCGGGACGAGCGAGGTGCAGCTCAATATCGTCGCCAAGCACATCCTGCGGCTGCCGGGAGCGTGACATGCTGCTGACCGACGACCAGAAGATGCTGCAGGATACCGCGGCCAGCTTCCTCGCCGACCAGGGCGGGATCGCGCAGCAGCTGCGCCACTGGCGCGACAGCGGTTGCAGCGATGGGTTCGGCACCGACTTGTGGAAACAGTTCGGCGAGCTCGGCCTCACCGGCATCGCGATCCCCGAAAGCCATGGCGGGCTCGGCCTCGGCGCGACCGAGGCGGCGCTGGTGCTCGAGGAAATCGGCCGCAACCTCACCCCCTCGCCGTTCCTGGCGACGGCGGTCGCGGCGACCCGGGCGATCGACGGCAGCGCGCATGCCGAGCGCTGGTACCCCGGCATCCTCGCCGGCGAGGCGGTGCTCGCGCTCGCGGTCGACGAGGGGCCGCGCCATGCTCCGGAGAGCGTCGCGCTCGAGGCCAAGCGGCAGGGCAATGGATTCGTCTTGACCGGCCGCAAGCAGTTCGTCGTCCAGGGCGCGGCGGCCGACCTGGTCGTCACCGCCGCGCGCACCGCCGGCTCGCCCGGCGAGCGCGAGGGGATCACTTTGTTCGCGGTTCCCAAAGGCCGTGCCGCGGTCGAGAACGTCACGCTGGCCGACAGCTCGAAGGCGGCGCGGCTGACGTTCGAAGCGGTAGCGCTCGACGCCGACGCGGTGATCGGCGAGGTCGACGCCGGCTGGGCGCCGCTCGCCCGCGCGCTCGACGCCGGCCGCGCCGGGGCGGCCGCCGAGCTGGTCGGGGTCGCGGCCGGGGCGTCGGCGATGACCTTCGACTATCTCCGCCAGCGCCAGCAGTTCGGCAAGCTGATCGGCGAGTTCCAGGCGCTGCAGCACCGCGCCGCGCACCTCTACGGTGAGATCGAGATCGCCCGCGCAGCGGCGCTGAAGGCCGCCCAGGCACTCGATTCGGATGACGAGCGCGCCGAGCTGTGGATCGCCGTCGCCAAGGCCAAGGCCGCGGAGGTCGCGGGCCTGGCGGTGCGCGAAGGCGTCCAGCTGCATGGCGGGATCGGCATGACCGACGAGCATGACATCGGCCTCTACATGAAGCGCGAGGCGGTGCTCGGCGAGCTGTTCGGGGACGCTTATTACCACCGCAACCGGGTGGCGGAGCTCAGCGGCTATTGAAGGGCGTCAGCCCTTGGCCTTGTAGCCGCCGATGATGCCGAGGATGAAGCTGGTCGCGAGCGCCAGCTGGATCTTCCCCTCCGGGTCGCTCCAGCCGAAGTAGGTCGAGCCCCAGCCGAAGAGCGCGACGAACATGGCAATGGCGATTCCAACGGCCATAAGAGCCCCTCTTGAAAGCCGGACTCGACGCACCGGCAGCGCGCCAAGGATGCGCTCCACACGGTAAACAGAGGGTAAAGTTCTGGGAATCATGACGTTTACGCGCCCAATATCAGCTTTGGGTGGAAACCGGACACTGGCGCTACTTGCCGTCCGGTCGCGTGAGATAGCGCCACACACGCCCCAAGAGCCTGCTTACAACATGTCCGAGAAGAACTTCGCCGCCGACTACGGCCAGGAAAACTGCGATTACCGCTAGAGAGCCCCAGCCGAACGGCTCGGGTGGCTTACCGAGTTGCGATAGGATGTCGCCCCAGTTCACCAGCCACCACTCGCACCCACGCCGAATGTCTGCAATGGGTCGAAAGCGGACGCTGCGTCTTGCCGTTATTTCACCTTGCATCCATAGGCCGGCGCGTCACCCTTGAGGCCGAGGTCCCCATGAAAGCGCGCGTGTTCGTCACCCTGAAGCCCGGAGTGCTCGACCCGCAGGGCAAAGCGATCCACCATGCGCTCGAGGGGCTCGGGTTTGCGGGCGTGAACGACGTCCGCGCCGGCAAGCTGATCGAGCTCGACCTCGCCGACGGCACCAGCGACGGCGCCATCGAGGAGATGTGCCGCAAGCTGCTCGCCAACACGGTGATCGAGAATTTCCGCATCGAGCGGCTGGAGGACGCATGAAGTCGGCGGTCATCGTCTTTCCCGGATCCAACTGCGACCGCGACATCGCGGTGGCGCTGGAGCAGGTGACGGGCAGGAAGCCGGCGATGGTCTGGCACCGCGACAGCGCGCTGCCCGACGGCACCGACTTCATCGCGCTTCCGGGCGGCTTCTCCTACGGCGATTACCTTCGCTCCGGCGCGATGGCGGCGCGCTCGCCGATCATGGCCGCGGTCAGGGACGCGGCGGGGCGCGGGGTGCCGGTGATCGGCATCTGCAACGGTTTCCAGGTGCTGACCGAGGCCGGGCTGCTGCCGGGCGCGCTGATGCGCAACGCGGGGCTAAGCTTCGTCTGCCGCCCGGTACCGCTCAAGGTCGAGAACAGCCAGAGCCTGTTCACCTGCGGCTATGAGGCGGGAGAGACGGTCCACTTCCCGGTGGCGCACCACGACGGCAATTACCAGGCCGACGAAGCGACCCTCGACAGGCTCGAGGACGAGGGCCGGGTCGCCTTCCGCTACCTCGACTCGGTCAACGGCTCGGCGCGGCAGATCGCCGGGATCCTCAACGACACCGGCAACGTGCTCGGCCTGATGCCGCACCCGGAACGGGCGGTCGAAGCGGCGCACGGCGCAACCGACGGGCGGCGGCTGTTCGAAGGCTTGCTGGAGACGGTCGCCTAGCGGCGGGTTTGCCTGGTGACGTCGGTGCAGCCGCTGGTCGACGGCGGGGCCATGCACATCAGGACTCGGTCGGGACCGCGGGTGTCGAGCACCCGGACGTAATGCTCCATGGTCATCGGCTCGACGAAGATGACCACGGTGGTCGCCTGCGCCGTGGCGGCGCAGCCGAGCAGTGCGGCGGCAAATACGAGCCGGACCAGACGCATGCACTTCCCCCTTGCGGTCGCGAACTTCAGCCGCGGCGATTGAACGCCAAATGAACGGCGCACGCAAGCGCCCAGCGTGAGATGTCAGCTGTTGAGGTGGGTGAGGAGTTCGTCGACGGCATCCTTGCGCAGCCATTCGTCGATCTCGTGCCGTTTGACCGGGCCGTTGTGGTTGACCGTGCGGCGCAGCAGCCGCGCGATATATTCCATGGCGAGCGGATGGTCCGACTTCATCGCCGCCTGGAATGTCTCGCCGTCGGCGGCGCCGGCATGGGCGATCACCAGGGCCTTGAGCTCGGGGCCGAAACTCATCGAGTTGGCGCTGACCTGGAACGCGCCGGCCTCGGTCGTGGTCGCGGTATTGGAGGTCGGGTTGGTGACGTCGCGGCCCTCGGTCCAGTCCCACGAGGATTCGAACCCGGCGAGGACCCGCATCACTTCGAGCATCACCGCCCGCCGATGCTGGTTGTCGCGCCACGGCCCGAGCGTCGCGCGGACCGACGAATAAACGTCGTGGGCGTCGTTTTTCACGAAGATCTCGTCGGGCGCGTCCTTGCCCCAGGCGATCAGCTCGTCGAGGAAGGAGTCGGGCGCTTTGCCCCGGTTCTTCACCTGCGCTTTCAAGGCGTGGTAGGTCATGACAAGCCCTCCGCTGTGCGGTCGCCGAGCTCGACGGGCCATGCGTAGCGCGGTTCCGCTGCGGGTCAATTGCCGTTAGTGCTGCGCGCGACGCGCCCGTAGCTCAGCCGGATAGAGCACGTGCCTTCTAAGCATGAGGTCGCAGGTTCGACTCCTGCCGGGCGCGCCACCCGCAATCAGTGTCCCTGAAGCTCGAGCGTGAGCGAGCCGTTGAGCGGCACCGCTTCCCACCGCGCGGTCAGGTCGTCGAGGCGGGCGCGGACTTCCTCGACATCGGCGGCGGACACCGGGGCCGCGGCGTGACCGCGGGCGTCGCACGCATGGTCGTAAGTCGCCAGCAGCTGCTCGGCGGGGACTCGCCCGCCCCACATCTCGGCCTGAAAGCATTCGACCAGGCGCTCGACCGACTCCTCGGCGTCGCCGCCGGTGGTGGCGAAGCCCGCCGCCTGCCCGCCGGCGACGAGCGACAGGAAGCCGCGATGCGCGAGCGCGCTCTCGATCGCATAATGGACCATGTCGTGCGGGATGATCCCCTGCTTGGGGCAGGCGATCGTCTCCGGCGGCGCGCCGGGACGATCGATCACAAGATCGTCATACTTGCCGCTGCGCTTGGTGAAGGTCAGCCGCATCCGCTAGGTAAGCATCGCTGGACTGGCGCGCGACCGCGCTTCGAACTCCTTCGCCAGTTGCGCGTAGCGCTCGGCGAGTTCGAGATGAATCTTGCCAATGTCCTCGACCGGCGCCTGATCGGCCAGGGCGCGCTCGGTCTCCTCCCTCGAACGATAATATGCGGCGTTGCTCATGACATTGTCGTCCATCGCCCCGACTCCCTGTGGGTCGCTTCTCCTCCTGCCGGCAGCCCGGACCAGGTCGTCCCAACTGCCGTTTGGCGCCGACAAAATACAAAAAGCTGCCAAAGGTTCCCACCCGGAATCGCCGTCCGATCGCGACCGCCGCGCGGCATTTCGTTAACTCGCCGGAACTACGTGGCTTAACGGCCGCAGGAGGAGTATTTCAGGCGCATGACTCAGGGGCGGGCAGAGCGGCAGCGGGCAGTCGTCGACATGTTGCGCGAGGGGCCGGCGCGGACCCAGGACGAAGTCGCGGCGAAGCTGGCAGAGGCCGGCTACAGCGTTACCCAGGCGGTCGTCGCGCGCGACCTCGAGCAGATCGGCGCGGTCAAGGTCAAGCGCGAGGGCAAGCTCGGCTATGCGCTCCCCGAGCGGCTCGGCGAGCGCAACTGGGCTGCCGACCGGTTGACCCGCATCTTCGCCGAATGGGTCCAGTCGGTCGACTGCTCGGGAAACATGGTGGTGGTGCGCACCCCGCCGGGCTCCGCGCACCTGGTCGGGCTCGCGGTCGACCAGGCCAAGTTCCCCGAGGTGGTCGGGACGATCGCCGGCGACGACGCTTTGTTCATCGCGGTCCGCTCGGGGCTGCCGCCGGAGCCGCTGGCGCAGCGCCTGCGCGACATGATGGGCGACTAACCCTCCAGCATGTGATCGGCGACGCTGTAGCAGTGGCTCGCCTGGTAGGCGTTGCGGCCGCGATTCATGTGCGTGAGGTTGAAGCTGCGGATGGCGCGCAGGGCGTGCGGGTCTGCAAGAAACTTGCCGATCGAGGCTGAGCCCCGCACCTTCACTCCGAACGTGTCGGCTTTCCACAGGAAATGGCTGACGTCCTCGGGCTGCAGTACGCAGCTTTCGAGCAAGGCGCGGTCGAGATGATCCGGTTCAGGCGAGCCGTCGCGGGTGAAGTCCGACAGGTGGAGGATGAACCGCGCGCGCAGGTCGGCTCCGTCGGCGAGCAGCGTGAACAGCTCCATCCACCCCGCATTGACCCGGACCAGCGGCTTGTCGGAGGTCGACGGCAGGCACGACACCGACCAGTAATGGCGCTCGGTGCGGCGCGGGATGGGCAGGCAGGCTTCGCCGTAGATCCGGAGGATTCGCAAAGCTTCCGCCGCTTGCGGGCGGCGGAGCAGCTTCTGAAACCGGTCGACATATTTGAAGCGCTGTTCGAGCGACTCCTCCCGCTCGTCCGCATCGGGCAGGACTGCGCCTTCAAGCCATGCCCGCTGCTCTTCGTCGGTCAGGAACTGGCGCAGTCCCTTCAGGGGACCAGCTTCCCGGGATTGAGGATGCCGAGCGGGTCGAGTGCCTGCTTGATCGCGCGCAGGGCGTCGATCCGGCCGGGCGGGGCGAGCCGCGCCAATTCGGCGCGCTTCAGCTGGCCGATGCCGTGCTCGGCCGAGATCGAGCCGCCGGCGGCGGTCACCAGGTCGTCGACCAGGCGGGTGATTTCGGCGCCTTCGTCTTCGTACCAGCCGGGCGTGGCATGACCGGCCGCGCGGACGTGGAAATGGATGTTGCCGTCGCCCAAATGGCCGAAGCCGCTGGCGATGACGCCGGGGAAGCGGCGCTCGACCTCGGCCGCCGCGTCGGTGATGAAGCGCGGCATGTCGGCGACGGGGACGCTGATGTCGTGGGCGAGCGTCTGGCCCTCGGCGCGCTCGGCCTCGGAGATGGTGTCGCGAATCTTCCACAAGGCCTCGGCCTGGGCTTCGTTGGCCGCGATCACGGCATCGGCGATGATGCCGCCCTCCAGGGCTGCGGCGAGCAGGCGCTCGAGTTCGGCGGACACGTCGGTTCCCGCATCGGGAGTCGTCGCTTCGACGAGCGCGTGCCAGGCGTGCTCGCCGGCGAGCGGCGGGCGGGTGCCGGGGATGTGCTTGAGCACGAGCCGGAGCGAGTCCGCCGGGACCAGCTCGAACCCCTCGATCGTGGTGGTCCGCGCCTCGAGGAAGCGCAGCAGATCGAGCGCTTTCGTCGGGCTGGCAACCCCGGCCCAGGCGACGGCACGGGCGGCGATCGCCGGGACCAGCCGCAGCGCGACCGCGGTGACGACCCCCAGGGTCCCCTCGGCGCCGATCAGCAACTGGTCGAGGCTGTAGCCGCGATTGTCCTTTTTGAGCCCGGACAGACCGTCGTGGACCGAGCCGTCGGGAAGAACTGCTTCGACCCCGGCGACCAGCGACCGCATGGTGCCGAACTTCAGCACCTGGGTGCCGCCGGCGTTGGTCGAGGTGAGCCCGCCGATGGTGCAGCTGCCGCGCGCGCCGAGAGTCAGCGGAAAGCGCATCCCGGCGGCGTGCGCGGCCTCGTGCAGCGTGGCAAGGACCACGCCCGCTTCCGCGACTGCCAGGCGATTCTCGGCGCTGAGCGCGCGGATGCGGTTCATCCGCCGCAGCGACAGCAGGAGCTGCGAGCCGTCGGCGGCGGGAGTCGCGCCGGCGGCCATGCCGGTGTTGCCGCCCTGCGGGACGAGCGGGACGCGATGCGCGGCGGCGAGCTTCACGATCGCCGCCACCTCCGCGGTCGAAGCGGGCGCGAGGATCGCCGGCGACGCGCCGTGGACCCGCCCGCGCCAGTCGCTGACCCACGGCGCGATCTCGCTGGGGTCCGTGATCACGCCCTTAGGGCCGAGCGCCCGCTCGGCGGCGGCGATCAACTGCGCCTGCGCGTCCATGTCGGGGCGCTTGGCACGAGCGCCCGCTGCCGTCAAAGCAGCGGCATGGACACGCCGCCGATCACGCTGATCGTCGCCCGCGCCCGGAACGGGGTGATCGGGCGCGACGGCCGCCTGCCGTGGCACCTCCCGGCCGACCTCAAGCGCTTTAAGGCGCTGACCATGGGCAGCGCGATGATCATGGGCCGCAAGACCTTCGACAGCCTGCCGGGGCTGCTGCCCGGCCGTCGCCACATCGTGCTGACCCGCGGCCGGGACTGGAGCGCGTCCGGGGCGGAAGTGGCGCACGACCTCGACCAGGCACTCGCGCTAGCGGGCGCCGAGCGGGTCTCGGTGATCGGCGGCGCGAACCTGTTCGCCCAGTTCCTGCCCCTCGCCGGCCGGATCGAGCTGACCGAGGTACTGGCGGACATCCCCGGCGACACGGTCATGCCGAATCCGCTCGATTCGGGCGAATGGCGCGAGCTGTCGGAGGAAAGCCATCCGGCGGAAGACGGCCGCCCCGCCTTCCGCTTCGTCACTCTGGAGCGAATCTAGCTGCGCGGCCGCGCGGTCGCATATCTGCGGTAGCGGCGAAGCTGCTCGGCCAGCACCTGGTCGACGATCGGGGCGAGCTTTTCGGCGCCGCCGTTGGCGAAGCCCGCGGCCTTGTAATCGAGCGTCAGCTGCGAGCCGCCGGCGGTCGACTTGACCTGGACGTCGAGCACGCCGGCCGTCGCTTCGTAGAGCAGCGGGCCGAGCGCGCCGGTCATGACGATCCGCTTGCCCGGGTCGACGAAGGTCACGCGCATGTGCTCGACCCCGCCGCCCGTGGGGAAGCGCTCGCAGAAGCAGCCGCCGGGGGTCAGCGCCAGGCTCAGGTTCTCGGCCTTGCCGCTGTAGGTGTGCTGCGGGTCCCACCACGCCGGGAGGCTGGCGAACGACTGGAAGGCGACCTCCGGCTTGACCACCAGCGGCACGACTTGGCGGACCTCGAAGCCGTTGGCCGACGCGCCGACCACTTCGGCCGCCGCCGGAGCCGACGCCGCGACCAGTCCAAGCGCAATGATGAGTTTCATGAAGCCCTCCCTGTCGCCGGGAGGATGACGCGGCTAGGCCGTGCCGTCCAGAATCGCGTCGATCTGCGCCGCGACCGCTTCGACCGACGCCATTCCGTCGACCGAGCGGACCAGCCCCTTGGCGGCATAATAAGGGAGGATCGGCGCGGTCTTGGCGCGATATTCGGCCATGCGCGTCCGCACCGTCTGCTCATTGTCGTCGGGGCGGCGCTTGAATTCCGTGCAGCCGCACACGTCACACACGCCCGGCACCACGGGCCGCTTGAGCTGGTCATGGTATGGGGCGCCGCAATTGGCGCAGGTGAACCGGCCGACGATGCGGCGGACCAGCTCGTCCTCGTCGACGGCGAGCTCGATCACATGGTCGAGCTTGCGGCCGCGCTCGGCCAGCAGCAGGTCGAGCGCCTCGGCCTGGGCGAGCGTCCGGGGAAAGCCGTCGAAAATCGCGCCGCTGCCGCTGCAGGTGTCGAGCCGCTCGCCGATCAGCGCGGTGACGATGGCGTCGCTGACCAGCTCGCCGGCGTCCATGATCGCCTTGACCTTCTCGCCGATCGGCGAGCCCGAGGCGCGCGCCTCGCGCAGCATGTCGCCGGTCGACAGCTGGATCATTCCGCGTGTCGCCTGAAGCCGCGCGGCCTGCGTGCCCTTACCCGCCCCCGGGGGGCCCAACAGGATGATGTTCAGCATCTAAGGGCGCTCCCCTGCCCGTCCCTGCTCAGCGCCTTCGCGGCGTGGTCTTGAGCTTCGCTTTCTTGATGAGATCGCCATATTGGTGGGCGATCAGGTGGCTCTGGATCTGGCTCACCGTGTCCATCGTCACGTTGACCACGATCAGCAGGCTGGTCCCGCCGAGGCGGAAATTGAGGCCGGCCTGGGCCGACAGGATCTCCGGGATGAGGCAGATCACGACCAAATAGGTCGCGCCGACCACGGTGATCCGGTTGAGCAGATAGTCGAAATATTCTTCGGTCGCCTTGCCCGGCCGCTTGCCCGGAATGAAGCCGCCGTGCCGCTTCAGATTGTCCGCCGTCTCCTCGCTGTTGAACTGCACCGCGGTGTAGAAGAAGCAGAAGAAGGCGATGAGCAGGCCATAGAAAGCGAGATACAGCGGGGCGCCGTGCTGGAGATAGGTGCTGATGGTGATCAGCACATCGTTCGCACCGCCCTCGCCGGTGCGAGTGCCGGCCCATTGCAGGACCGTCAGCGGCATCAGCAGCAAGGACGAGGCGAAGATCGGCGGGATCACGCCGGCGGTGTTGATCTTGATCGGCAGGTGCGAGCGCTCCTGCTGCATCCCGCGCGCGGTCTGGCGCTTGGGATATTGAATCAGCACCCGGCGCTGGGCCCGCTCCATGAAGCAAATGCCGAGGATGAGGACGACGGCGAGGCCGATCACGCCGATCACGATCATCGGGTTGAGAGTGCCGGTGCGGCCGCCCTCGAGCAACTGGGCGACCGCCTGCGGCAGGCGGGCGACGATCCCGGCCATGATGATCAGCGACACGCCGTTGCCGATGCCGCGGCTGGTGATCTGCTCGCCGATCCACATCAGGAACAGGGTGCCGCCGACGAGGCTGACGGTGCCGGCGATCTCGAACAGCAGTCCCGGCATGACTACCGCCTGGATGCCTTGGCGCAAGGTCTGCGCCTCGAGCCCGCGGACCGCGAGATAGCCCTGCACCAAGGTGATCGCGACGGTCAGGTAGCGGGTGTACTGGTTGAGCTTCTTGCGCCCGGTCTCGCCTTCCTTGCGGAGCTGCTGCCACGGACCGTAGAGCGTCGCGCCGAGCTGAACCACGATCGACGCCGTGATGTACGGCATGACGCCGAGAGCGACGATCGAGAAGCGCTCGAGCGCACCGCCGGAGAAGGTGTTGAACACGTCGAGGATGCCGCCGCTCTGCGTCTGGTAGAGCGCCGACATGGCGACCGGGTCGATGCCCGGGACGGGGACGAACGACAGCAGCCGGAACAGGATCAGCGCGCCGAGCGTGAACCACAGCCGCTTCTTGAGCTCGGTCGCCTTGTTGAAATTGGCAAGCGTGATGCTGGACGCGAGTTGTTCGGCTGCGGATGCCATTGTCTTCGATAATCCCCTAGGCTCTGCGGCTCATATAAGGCGGGATACCGTCATTGCGAGAGACCCCGGACCTGATCCGGGGGACGAAGCAATCCACGGTTGTCTGGATTGCTTCGTTCCGCTCGCAATGACGTTTAGGCCTCGGCCTTGGCGGCGGCCTGATCGGCCAGCCGCTTCTCGCGAACCTTGCCCTTCTTGGCCGCGGCGAGCTCGGCCGGATTCTTGCGCTCGACGAGCTCGATCGAGCCGCCGGCCTTCTCGACCGCCGCGCGCGCACCCTTGGACACGCCGGCGACCTTGAACGCCAGCTTGGCCTTCAAATCACCCTTGCCGAGCAGGCGGACGCCGTCCTTGCCGCCGCGCGCCAGGCCCGCGCCCTTGAGCGCGTCATGGTCGAGCGTGCCCTTGATATCGAGCTTGCCGGCATCGATCGCCTTCTGCACCGCGCCGATGTTCACCTCGGCATAGTCGCGCGCGAAGATGTTGTTGAAGCCGCGCTTGGGGAGCCGCATGTGGAGCGGCATCTGACCGCCCTCGAAGCCGGCGATCGACACGCCCGAGCGCGACTTGGCGCCCTTCTGGCCGCGGCCGGCGGTCTTGCCGAGCCCCGAGCCGATGCCCCGGCCGACGCGAACGCGGCTTTGGCGCGCGCCCTTGTTGTCACGAATTTCGTTCAGTTTCATGTCGTTGCACTCGCTTTCGCTTTTGTCGCGCAGGGCCGAAGCCCGGTTGAGGTTTTTAGCGTTCGACGCTCACCAGATGCTGCACCTTGCGGACCTGGCCGAGAACCTCGGGGGTCTCGTCCACCTCCACTGTGCGGTGCAGCTTGTTGAGGCCGAGGCCGACCAGCGTCGCCCGCTGCGTCTTGTCGCGGCGGATCGGCGAGCCGGTCTGGGTGATCTTGATCTTCTTCGCTTGGGCCATGACGCTTACTCCACCACCGCTTCGGCCTGGGCCTCGGCTTCGGCAGCAGACGCGCCGCCGCGGCCGAGCAGGTCGGCGACCTTCTTGCCGCGGCGCTGCGAGACCGAGCGCGGGCTGGTCTGCTCCTTGAGCGCCTCGAAGGTCGCACGGATCATGTTGTAGGGGTTGGACGTGCCGACCGACTTGGTGACGACGTCGGCGACGCCGAGGCTCTCGAAGATCGCGCGCATCGGGCCGCCGGCGATGATCCCGGTCCCGGCCGGAGCCGTGCGGATCGTCACCCGGCCAGCGCCGAAATGGCCGAGGCCGTCGTGGTGGAGCGTGCGGCCGTCGCGCAGCGGAACGCGGATCATCGCCTTCTTGGCCGCCGCGGTCGCCTTGCTGATCGCCTCGGGCACTTCGCGCGCCTTGCCGTGGCCAAAACCGGCGCGGCCCTTGCCGTCGCCGACCACGACCAGCGCGGCGAAGCCGAAGCGCTTGCCGCCTTTCACCGTCTTCGACACGCGATTGATGTGGACGAGCTTTTCGATCAGCTCCTCGCCACCGTCGTCGTCGCCGCCGCGGCCGCGTCCGCCGCGCCGATCGTCGCGACGGCCGCCACCGCGACCCCCGCGATCACCACCGCCACGGCCGCGGCCGCCGCGCGGCCCGCGCGGACCGCGGCCTTCGGGCTGGGCCTGCTCCTCGGCCGGAGCCGGTGCGGCTTGGGCCTCGGCCGGAGCTGCTTCGGCCTGGACCGGAGCAGCTGCGGGCGCCTCGGTCGGCTCGGTCGCGGTGTCGTTCGTCTGGTTCTCGTCTTGCATTCTAGAACTCCAGTCCGCCTTCGCGGGCAGCGTCGGCGAGGGCCTTCACCCGGCCATGGAACAGGAAGCCGCCGCGGTCGAACACGACCTGGCTGACGCCGGCCTTCTTGGCGCGCTCGGCGAGGGTCTTGCCGACGGCGGCCGCGCTGTCGCGGGTCGCGCCGGTCTTGGCCTTGAGGTCCTTGTCCAGGCTTGAGGCGGCGGCGAGCGTCTTGCCCGCGGCATCGTCGATGACCTGGGCATAGATGTGCCGGCCTGAACGGTGGACCGACAGCCGCGGCTTGCCGGCGGCGCGGGCGCGCAGCGCGGTGCGCACACGGCGGCGGCGGCGATCGAAGAGGGAGAGTTTCGCCATGGCTTACTTCTTCTTGCCTTCTTTGCGGAAGATGTACTCGCCGCGATACTTGATGCCCTTGCCCTTGTACGGCTCGGGCTTGCGCCAGCGGCGGATCTCGGCGGCGACCTGGCCGACCTGCTGGCGATCGATGCCGCTGATCTCGACCGTGTTCTGGTCGGGAGTCTTGACCTCGATGCCCTCGGGGATCGGGAAGTTGACGTCGTGGCTGTAGCCGAGCTGCAGGCGCAGATTCTTGCCCTGGGCCTGGGCGCGGTAGCCGACGCCGGTGATCTCGAGCACCTTGGTGAAGCCCTCGGTCACGCCGGTGACGAGGTTCTGGACCAGCGTGCGCTGCATGCCCCAGGCGGCGCGGTTGCGCTGCGCTGCGACCAGCGGAGTCACGCGGATCTCGCTCTCGGCGACCTCATACTTCACGAGATCGTCGAGCAGCTGCATCGCCAGCTGGCCCTTGGGGCCCTTGACGGTCAGCGTGCCGCTCTCGACCGACGCGGTGACTCCGGCCGGAAGGGCGATCGGTTTCTTGCCGATACGGGACATCAGAACACCTCCGCCAGCACTTCGCCGCCGACGTTCGCCTCGCGCGCCTCGGCGTCCGACAGCACGCCGCGCGGGGTCGACACGATCACCGTGCCGAGGCCGTTACGGATGCGCGGCAGTTCGCGCGCGGCCGAATAGACCCGGCGGCCGGGCTTGGACACGCGGGCCAGGTGCTGGATCGCCGGCTGGCCCTCGAAATATTTGAGCTCGATGCGAATGCCCTTCTGGCCCGCCAGCTCTTCTTCCGAATAGCCGCGGATATAGCCTTCGCGCTGGAGCACATCGAGCACCCGGACGCGCAGGTTCGACGCCGGAGTCAGGATCGAATCCTTGCGTGCCTGCTGGCCGTTGCGGATGCGGGTGAGCATATCACCCAGAGGATCGGTCATTGCCATTCCTGCAAACCCTTACCAGCTCGACTTGATGACGCCGGGGATCAGGCCCTTGTTGGCCAGCTCCCGGAGCATGATCCGCGACAAGCGGAACTTGCGATAATAAGCGCGCGACCGGCCGGTCAGCTCGCAGCGGTTGCGAATCCGCGTGGGATTCCCGTTGCGCGGCACCTCGGCCATCTTCAGTCGCGCGATCAGGCGCTCGGTCTCGTCCTTGCTCTCGTCGTTCGCGATCGCCTTCAGCTTCGCGTACTTCGCAGCATGCTTCTGGACGAGCTTCCTGCGCCGCTCGTTCTTGTTGATCGAACTCAGTTTCGCCATGACTTAAGTTCTTCTCCTAATCGAAGCAGGCGCGCCCTTAGGCGGCCTGCTTCTGCTCCTCTTGCGGGAAGGGGAAATTGAACAGGCGCAGCAGTTCGCGCGCCTCCTCATCCGTCTTCGCGGTGGTGGTGATGATGACGTCCATCCCCCGGACCTTGTCGATCTGGTCGTAGTTGATCTCGGGGAAGATGATCTGCTCCTTGAGCCCCAGCGCATAATTGCCGCGGCCGTCGAACGACTTGGGATTGAGCCCGCGGAAGTCGCGGACGCGCGGCAGAGCCACGGTCACGAGCCGATCGAGGAACTCGAACATGCGGTCGCGGCGCAGGGTGACCTTGCAGCCGATCGGCATGCCTTCGCGCAGCTTGAACTGGGCGATCGACTTCTTGGCCTTGGTGATCACCGGCTTCTGGCCGGCGATCTGCAGCATCTCCGACGCGGCGGTCTCGACGCGCTTCTTGTCCTGGGTCGCCTCGCCGACGCCCATGTTGATGACGATCTTCTCGAGGCGCGGGACCTCGAGCCGGTTCTTGTAGCCGAACCGCTCGGTCATCGCCTTGACGATGCGCTCCTCATAATCGGCCTTGAGCCGCGGCTTGTAGTTGGCCGGGACCTGCGACGGCTTGTCGGCCGTCTTCGCCGGCTTCGGCACCTCGGCCTCTTCGACCTTGGGCAGCGCCTCGATCGCCTCGGCTTCGGCCTTCTCGGCCTCGCCGACGCGCTCGACCGCTGGGGCCTGCTCGGTCGCGGGCTCCTGCGCCTCGTCGAGCTTCTTGTCTTCGTCAGCCATGGATCAGTTCTCCAGACTTGACCGCAACGCGGACCTTCTTGCCGTCGCGAACCTCGAACCGGACGCGCGACGGCTTGCCGTCGGCCGTCGCGATCGCGACCTTGGATACGTGCAGCGGCGCTTCCTTGCGCTCGATCCCGCCCTGCGGGTTCGTCTGCGACGGCTTGCGGTGGCGGGCGTGGACGTTGATCCCGCGCACGACCACCTTGCCGTCCTTCGGCATCGCCTGGACGACTTCACCGGTGCGGCCCTTGTCCTTGCCGGACAAGACCACGACCTGGTCGCCCTTCTTGATCTTCTGGGCGGCCATCACAGCACCTCCGGAGCGAGCGAAATGATCTTCATGTGCTTCTTCGCCCGGAGCTCGCGCACCACGGGTCCGAAGATGCGGGTGCCGATCGGCTCCTCGTTCTTGTTGACGAGCACCGCGGCGTTGGAATCGAAGCGGATCACTGAGCCGTCGGGACGGCGGATGTCCTTGGCGGTGCGGACGATCACCGCGCGGTGAACGTCGCCCTTCTTCACGCGGCCGCGCGGCGCGGCTTCCTTGACGCTGACGACGATGATGTCGCCGACGCCGGCGGTGCGGCGCTTCGAGCCGCCCAGCACCTTGATGCACTGGACGCGCTTGGCTCCGCTGTTATCCGCAACGTCCAGGTTGGACTGCATCTGGATCATGGTTCGACCCTTATCCTCTCAAATCTCGAGCTCAGGCGTCCGCTTCGGCGTCGGCCTTGGCCTTCTTCGCCGGCTTCTTGGCCGGCTTGTCGGCTTTGTCCTCGGCCGCCGGCGCCTCGGCCGGAGTCTCCGGCGCAGCGACGATCTCAGGCTCGTCGATCTCGACCGAGCCGAGCTTGGCGGTGCCGATGCGGTCGAGGACCGTCCACGTCTTCAGCTTCGAGATCGGCGCGCATTCGGTGATGCGCACGATCTCGCCGACGTGAAACTCATTGGCCGCGTCGTGAGCGTGGTACTTCTTCGACAGCTTGATGATCTTGCCGTACAGTGGGTGCTTCACCCGCCGCTCGACGCGGACCACCACGGTCTTGTCACCCTTGTCGGACACTACGGTGCCGGTGAGGACGCGCTTGGGCATTCCTATAGTCTCCTCAACCCTGCGCCGAAGCGTTGGCGCGGGCACGCTGGTGCTGAAGCGTCTGGATGCGGGCGATGGTGCGGCGCACCTCCTTGACCCGGGACGGCTTCTCGAGCTGGTTGGTCGCCGCCTGGAAGCGCAGGTTGAACTGCTCGCGCTTCAGCTCGGCCAGCTGCTGCTGCAGCTGGTCGTCGCTCTTGACCTTGAGATCGTCGATCGCGGCCATGTTACTTTTCCTCCGCGGCGAGGGTCTCGCCCAGACGGGCGACGACCTTGGTCTTGATCGGCAGCTTCTCGGCCGCCCGCTCGAACGCCGTCTTGGCGAGCGCGCCGGTGACGCCGTCGAGCTCGAACAGGATCCGGCCCGGCTTGACCCGGGCGACCCAGAACTCGGGCGAACCCTTGCCCGAGCCCATGCGGACTTCGGCCGGCTTCGAGCTGACCGGCACGTCCGGGAACACGCGGATCCAGAGGCGGCCGGTGCGCTTGATGTGACGCGTGATCGCGCGGCGCGCCGCCTCGATCTGGCGCGCGGTGATCCGCTCCGGCTCCATCGCCTTGAGGCCGAAGGCGCCGAAGTTGAGCTCCGTCCCACCCTTGGCGTTGCCGTGGATGCGGCCCTTGAACGCCTTGCGGAACTTGGTGCGCTTGGGTTGCAGCATGTCTCTTCCTGTCCTTCGCGCTTACCGGTTGCCGCGCTCTTCGCGCGCCGGGCGGACTCCGGAGGTCTGGGCCTCCATCATCAGCCGGTCCTGGGCGAGCGGGTCGTGGCCAAGAATCTCGCCCTTGAAGACCCACACCTTGACCCCGCAGACGCCGTACGCGGTGTGCGCCTCGGCCTCGGCGTAATCGACGTTGCCGCGCAGCGTGTGCAGCGGCACCCGGCCCTCGCGGTACCATTCGGTGCGGGCAATCTCGGCGCCGCCCAGGCGGCCCGCGCAGGTGATTCGGATGCCCTCGGCGCCAAGACGCAGCGCCGACTGCACCGCGCGCTTCATCGCGCGGCGGAAGGCGATGCGGCGCTCGAGCTGGTCGGCGACGCCCTGGGCGACGAGCTTGGCGTCGATCTCGGGCTTGCGGATCTCGACGATGTTCAGGCTCACTTCGGAGCTCGTCATCTTCTGCAGCTCGCGCTTCAGCTTCTCGATGTCCGAGCCCTTCTTGCCGATGATCACGCCGGGGCGCGCCGCATAGATGCTGATCCGGCAGATCTTCGCCGGGCGCTCGATGACGACCTTCGAGATCGCGGCCTGGGGCAGCTTCTCGATGATCGAACGGCGGATCTTGAGATCCTCGAGCAGCAGCCGGCCATAGTCCTGCCCTTCGGCGAACCAGCGGCTGTCCCACGTGCGGTTGATCTGCAGGCGAAGCCCGATCGGATTCGATTTCTGGCCCATCTATGCTTCTTCCTGCTCGCGAACGACAACGCGAATTTGGCTGAACGGCTTGACGATCCGCGCCGAGCGGCCGCGGGCGCGGGTCGCGAAGCGCTTCATCGAGATCGACTTGCCGACGCTCGCCTCGGCGACGACCAGAGCGTCGACGTCGAGGTTGTGGTTGTTCTCGGCGTTGGCCA
>DASRAY010000101.1:0-5223 GCA_035637935.1 Sphingomicrobium sp. | reverse complement strand
CAATCTCTTCCACCGAGATGTCGGGCCGTTCCTTTCGCAAGTCTTCGGCAGTCCAAACCAGAGAAGGAGAGAGATGCTCCAAGAAGATGCAGGGTCGAATGCCCAAGGCATGCCCAATCTTCAGCACGCGCTCGTAGCTGAGAAACTCTTGCGGCCACTCGGCACGGAGGGAGATGCGGTTGGCCTCATCGACCGTCAATCGCCGTAGGAAGTGCTCATCAAAGATGCGTTCTTCTTGAGCTATCATCCAATGCTGGCCACAGGCACGACACCGCGACAGGTGTAGCCACCACGCATCTCCACCGTATTCGACCACCGTCTCAACGGTCGCGAACACTCGCTCGTCGAGCCCATCACCGCCCATCGGCACTGCGGCCAGATTAGGCAGGGATGCGCAACAGCAGGGGCTTGGCGCTTCATTCATCTGAGTATGATGCGAGCGGCGGCTAATGTCCGCAATGGGTCGAAAGCAGACATTAGCTCCGGCATCCTCAGGCGGCTCGGAAACCGCTCCTTCCACCGCGGCGGCCGCGGAACTTGCGCTTGGGCTGGCCGCCCTCGGGAGGGCGGCCGGCCGAAGCCTCGCGATGGACTTCGGGCCGGTAGGCAGAACGCCCACCCTCGTTGTGCTGCTCGTCGCGGCGCTGACTGGTGCGGTCCTGCGCGCCCGAACGATGGGCCGGATGCCCGTCGGCGCGATGCGCGTGACGCTGGCCGCCGTTGCGGTCCCGACGCTGCTGACCGTCGTGACGGCGATCGGCCTTGGTCGTCGGGCGACGATGCGCGCGTTCCGGCTGCGCCTTGGGCGCGGGCTTCAGCCGCTTGAACGCCTCAGCCGCCGCGGCGAAGTCCGCGGGCAGCGGCGCGACTGCGATCCGCTGGCGGGTGGTGCGCTCGATGTCGCGCAGATTGCCGCGCTCGTCGGGGCTGCAGAAGGCGACGGCGATGCCGTCGGCGCCGGCCCGCGCGGTGCGGCCGATGCGGTGGACATATTGCTCGGGAACGTCGGGCAGGTCGAAGTTGACGACGTGGCTGACGCCGGGAATGTCGATCCCGCGAGCGGCGATGTCGGTCGCGACCAGCACCGGCGCCTGGCCGGACTTGAACGCCGCGAGCGCGCGCTCGCGCTGCGCCTGGCTCTTGTTGCCGTGGATGGCCGCCGCGGCGATCCCCGCCGCTTCGAGCATGCGGACGATCTTGTCGGCGCCATGCTTGGTGCGGCTGAACACCAACGCGCGCTCGATCGGCTCGCGCTGGAGGTACATGGCCAGCAGCGCCGTCTTTTCGGCCTGATTGACCATCGTGATGCTCTGGGCGATCCGGTCCACGGTCGTCGCCGTGGGCGTGACCGAGACCTCGGCCGGATTGGTCAGATAGCGGTCGGCCAGCTCCTTGATCGCCTTGGGCATGGTCGCCGAGAAGAACAGGGTCTGGCGCTTCGGCGGGACCAAAGCGACGATCCGCTTCAGCGCGTGGATGAAGCCGAGGTCGAGCATCTGGTCGGCCTCGTCCAGCACGAGGATCTCGAGCTCGCGCAGGGTCAGCGCGCGCTGGTCGATGAGGTCGAGCAGGCGGCCTGGGGTGGCGACGAGGACATCGAGGCCGCGCTGGACGGTCCGGACGCTCTTGCCGTTGGGAACGCCGCCGAAGATCACGCCGACCGACAGGCGCATGAACTTGCCGTAGGCTTCAGCCATGGCCGCGATCTGCGAGGCCAGCTCACGGGTCGGAGCGAGCACCAGCATTCGGATCTGGCCCGGCTTGGGAATGTTGCGGTCGGCCGCGAGCCGGTCGAGCGAGGGCAGCATGAACGCCGCGGTCTTGCCGGTGCCGGTCTGGGCGATGCCGAGCAGATCGCGGCCGCTAAGGACCGTCGGGATCGCCCGGCTCTGGATCGGCGTCGCCTGCGAATAATTCTTCGCCGCAAGCGCGTCGAGCAAGGGCTTGGACAGCCCAAGAGTATGAAAAGACATGAAAAATCCAATATGAAAAACCGCCGCGCAAAAGGCGCGGTCGGAAGGGGGTCAACGGAGCGCCCCGCGTGAATTGGAGAGCAAAATCGGTCGAGGCGCGGGCCGCCCCCGACTGGATCGGGGGGATCACGCCGCTTGGAAAAGCGCCTCGTGTTGCAGTGCAATATAGAGAGAAAGTGAAGAAAGTCTAGACCGGGTCAAGAGTACCGGGCCGGACGTGGAAGCGCGACGCTGCGCCGATGCCCTCGAACAAGGCCGCCTCAGTACCGGTCAGCCACACCTGGCCGCGGCTGTCGAGCCGCTCGAACAGCGCCGCCCGCCGCTTCGGGTCGAGGTGCGCGGCGACCTCGTCGAGCAACAGGATCGGCGGCTCACCGCGGCGCTCGGTGACCAGCTCGGCATGGGCCAGCACCAGGCCGAGCAGCAGCGCCTTCTGCTCCCCGGTCGAACTGCGCGCGGCGGGCATGTGCTTGGCCTGATGCAGCACCACCAGGTCCTGGCGGTGCGGGCCATGGGTTGCTCGGCCGGCGGCCGCGTCGCGCGCCCGGTTGGCGGCGAGGGCGGTCGCGAGGTCGTCGGCGACCCAGCCTTCGAGCGCGATCGACGCGCGCGGGAAGGCGTCGTCGCCGGTGCTGTCCAGCCGCCCGCCGAGCGCCTCGACCGTGCGCAGCCGGGCTTCGTGCAGCGCCGCGCCATGCTCGGCCATCGCTTCCTCGAGCGCGCCCAGCCAGCTCGGGTCGGCCGTCTCCGGCTCCGCCAGCAGCTTGTTGCGGGCGCGCATCGCCGCTTCGTAGCGCGCGGCATGGTGGGCATGGCCCGGCTCGAGCGCGAGCACGAGGCGGTCGAGGAAGCGCCGACGGTCGCCAGCGCTGCCGGTGAACAGCCGGTCCATGGCCGGGGTCAGCCACAGCACCGACAGCCATTCGCCGAGTGAGTTCACGGCGGCCGCGGCGCCGTTGATCCGCACCTGCCGCCGCTCGGGCGCGGAGGGTTGGGTGCCGGTGCCGATGGCGATGTCGCCGAGCATCGCGGCGACGGCGAACCCGCCGCCCCCGTCCTGCCGCGCCATTTCGCTCAGCGCCGCGCCGCGCAGCCCGCGCCCCGGAGTCAGCAGCGAGACCGCCTCGAGCAGGTTGGTCTTGCCCGCGCCATTGTCGCCGGACAGCAGCACGAACCCCGGCCCGGGCGCAATCGACGCCGAAAGGTAGGAACGAAAGTCCGTCAGGGTCAGGCGGGTGACCGGCACGTCGGCCGCTTTGCCTTCATTGTTCGCGGCGGTCGATGACTTCGAAGTGCGCGGCGCGATCGTCGAAGCTGTTGAGCACCGCTCGAGCCTCCAGCGGAACATGGCTGACCGAATAGTCGTCGCCCATGAACGCCTTGATGGAGTCAAGGGAGTCGAACCACATCAGCGTCTGGAACTCGATCTCGCCGCCGAGGTCGCGCTTCATCAGGTCGATGTGCCGGAAGCCCGGGACGTTGCGCGCCTCGATTCCGGGAATGACTTCGGTCCGAACGATGCGCTCATACTCGCCGGCGTTTTCCAGTGAGGTCCACCCCCGCCACAGCCGGCAGATCACTTGCCCGCCCGCTCCTGCTGCATCTGCTCGAAGACTTCGACCGCGATCTTGCCCATCCTGGCCTCCGCCTCGGGATCGTCGGCATTCATCCACGCCAGCAGCGCCGCCATCACGCCCGGGCCGGCGCGCTGTACCGCGGTGCCGGTCGGGCTCGACGTATAAGCCACGAACTCGGCACGCTCGGAGTCGCTGAGCTGCGACAGCGAATAGAGCATCGCCATGCTCGATGCCGCGCCCAGCTCTTTCGCTCCGGCGTCGGGCTTCGATCCCCTGGTTAGGTTCGCCTTGACGCTCGATTCGAGCAGCGGGCCGGTCTCGAAATTCGCGTTAAGCAGGCGGTGCATCTTCTGGCCGAGCGGACTCCTCATGAACCGCATCTGGTCCTGGATCTCGGCGACCGTCATCTCGGCGGCATAAGCGTCGGCCATGCCCTGCCAAAGCCGCGGCAGCCGGTCGCTCAACGCCTTGCTGATCTCCGGGCGCGCAGCGGCGTAATAGCGCTTCAGGAAGCCGGGATATTCGGTCTCGAGCTTGTGCATGTCGGGTTGCGCCGCGAGGGTCTTCACCAGGCTGTCGTCGAGCTGCTTGAGGGCGGTCGACAGGACCTCGTCCTCGGGCTGCGTCAGCCGGGCGAGGATCAGTCCCTGGCTAACCCGCTCAGACCAATCCGCCGGCCTCGCGGCCTTCGGTTCGGCCGGAGCGGCCGCGAGTGCCGGGGTGCCATGGAAGATCAGAAGCGCTGCAAAGGCGCAAACCGCCAGGCGCATGCTTACACCCGCATGGGCATCAGCACGTAGAGCGCGTTCGACTTGTCGTTTTCGCGCAGCAAGGTCGGCGCAGCGGCGTCGGCGAGGTGAACCTCGACCGTGTCGCCGTCGATCTCGCCGAGGATGTCGAGCAGGTAGCGGGCGTTGAAGCCGATCTCGAGCCCGTCGGCGCCGTAGTCGGCGGGCAGCTCTTCGGTCGCGAGGCCGTTCTCGGGTGAGGTCACGGACAAGGTCACCTTGTCGCGGTCGACGCTCATCTTCACCGCCCGAGTCTTTTCCGAAGCAATGGTTGAAACCCGGTCGACACCGGCCGAGAAGCTCTTCGGGTCGAGCTTCAGGAGCTTGTCGTTGGCCGTCGGAATCACCCGGTTGTAGTCGGGGAAGGTGCCGTCGATCAGCTTGCTGGTGAGGACCGCGCTGCCGAGGCCGAAGCGGACCTTGGTCGGCGACAGCGAGATCTCGACCGTGCCCTCGAGCTCCTCGAGCAAGCGATAGAGCTCGGCCACGGCTTTGCGCGGAACGATCACGTCGGGCATGCCGTCGGCGCCATCGGGCTTGGCGAGGGTCACCCGGGCGAGGCGGTGGCCGTCGGTCGCCGCGGCGCGCAGCTGGTCGTCGATCACGTGCAGGAAGATGCCCATCAGATAATAACGCGTCTCCTCGCTCGAGATGGCGAAGCGGGTCTTCTCGATGACCTGGCGCAGGGTTGCCGCGGGCAGCTCGAAGCGGGTCGGCAGCTCGCCCTCGGCGATCACCGGGAAGTCGTCGCGCGGCAGGGTCGACAGGCTGAACCGCGAGCGCCCGGCGTTGACCTGCATCTTGCCCTCGGCGGCCGAGAGCTCGACCTGGCTGCCTTCGGGCAGCTTGCGGATGATGTCGAACAAGGTGTGCGCCGACAGCGTC
>DASRAY010000100.1:0-9859 GCA_035637935.1 Sphingomicrobium sp. | reverse complement strand
CCCCGAGGCGTTGAAAAAGATGCAGGCGAACCGTCGCGGCGGCGGCGGCTAACGAATGTCGAAGATCTTCATCGATCGCCCGATCTTCGCCTGGGTGATCGCGATCATCATCATGCTGATGGGCATTGGGGCGATCATATCCCTGCCCGTCGCCCAATATCCCGACGTCGCCCCGACCCAGATCAACATCCGCGCGACCTTCCCCGGGGCTTCCGCGGCGACGCTCGAGGGCAGCGTCACCCAGATCCTCGAGCAGCAGCTGACCGGGATCGACGGCCTCCTATATTTCCAATCGTCCTCGACCGCGCGCGGCCAGGTCAACATCAGCGTCATCCTCGAAAAGGGCATCGACCCGGACATCGCCCAGGTCCAGGTCCAGAACGCCATCCAGACCGCCATCTCGCGGCTTCCGCAACAGGTCCAGCAGCAGGGCGTCCGCGTGACCAAATCCTCGCCCGACCTGCTGCTGATCGTCGCCATCTACGACGAGACCGACCGCAGCACGAACTTCGACGTCTCCGACTGGCTGACGACCAACGTCCAGGACGAATTGTCGCGCATCCCGGGCGTCGGCGACGTCAACGTGTTCGGCTCGTCCTACGCGATGCGCATCTGGCTCGACCCGCACAAGCTGGCGAGCTTCAACCTGATGCCGAGCGACGTCATCACCGCCATCCAGAACCAGAATACCGAAGTCGCGGCGGGCGAGGTCGGCGGGTTGCCGCAGCCCGAGGGCCAGATGCTCAACGCCACCGTGACCGCCCAGTCGCGGCTGCAGACGCCCGAACAGTTCCGCGAGATCATCGTCAAGGCCGATCCGAGCGGCGCGCGGGTGCTCCTAAGCGACGTCGCCCGAGTCGAGCTCGGCGCCGACAATTATTCGGCGCGGATCCGCGCCAACGGCCACCCCGGCGCGGGCATCGGCATCAACCTCGAGCCGGGGGCCAACGCGCTGCGCACCGCCGACCTGGTGAAGGCCAAGGTTGCCGCGATCGCCCCGCGCATGCCGGCCGGCTATCAATATGCCTTCGCCAACGACACCAGCGACTTCATCAAGCTGTCGGTCACCGAAGTGGTGAAGACGCTGATCGAGGCGATCGTCCTCGTCGTGCTGGTCATCTTCGTCTTCCTGCAGAGCTGGCGCGCGACGCTGATCCCGTTCATCGCCGTCCCGGTCGTGCTGCTCGGCACCTTCGCGATCCTCTACGCGCTCGGCTTTTCGATCAACACCATGACCCTGTTCGGGCTGGTGCTCGCCACCGGCCTGCTGGTCGACGACGCGATCGTCGTCGTCGAGAACGTCGAGCGGCTGATGCACGAGCATCCGGGCATGACCCCGCGCCAAGCGACGATCGAATCGATGGGCCAGATCCAGATGGCGCTGATCGGCATCGCCATGGTCCTCTCGGCCGTGTTCCTGCCGATGGTGTTCTTCGGCGGCTCGACCGGGGTCATCTACCGCCAGTTCTCCGCGACCATCGTCTCGGCGATGGTGCTGTCGATTTTCATCGCGCTGACCTTGAGCCCGGCGATCGCCGCCAACCTGCTGCGGCGCAAGCACGCGACGATCGAGGAGACCTTCGTCGGCAGAAAGGCGCCGCGGCTCGCCCATACCCTCGAAGCGGGGCGCCTCAAGTTCAACGCGGGCTTCGATCGCCTCGTCGCCTGGTACGTCGGCACCGTCAGTCGCCTGGTCGACCGCAAATGGCTGTTCCTCGCCATCTATGCCGGCGTCTGCGTGCTGCTCGCGCTCCTGTTCCTGCGCCTGCCCACCGGCTTCCTGCCGACCGAGGACCAGGGCGCCGCCTCGGTCCAGTTCCGGCTGCCGGCTGGCGCGACCATGACCCGGACCACCGAAGTCCAGCACCGGGTCGAGGATTATTTCCTCAAGGGTCCCGAAAAGAAGAACGTCAAAACCTATTTCACCGTCGCCGGCGGCGGCCAGGGCGCCGCCGGCCAGAACACCGGCCAGGCGTTCATCAACCTCGCCGACTACGACCAGCGCGGCAGCAGCAAGGATTCGGCGGATGCAATCGTCCAGCGCGCGTCCGGCGCCTTCCGCGGCTTGCGCGACGCCCAGGTGTTCGCGCTCGTGCCCGGCGCGATCCGCGGCCTCGGCCAGTCGAGCGGCTTTACCATGGAGCTGCAGAACGCCGGGGGCCTGACGCCCGAGGGGTTCGCTGCGGCGCGCGACCGGTTGCTGGCCGCCGCCTCGTCCGACCCGTCGCTGACTTCGGTCCGGTTGAGCGAGCTGCCCGACGTCGCCAGCCTCAAGGTCGACATCAACCAGCAGCGGCTGGCGGCGCTCGGCCTCAACTCGGGCGACGTCAACAGCACCATCTCGGCGGCGTGGGGCGGGCGCTACGTCAACGACTTCATCGACCGCGGCCGGGTCAAGCGCGTCTACGTCCAGGGCGACGCCCCCTATCGCGCCGCGCCGGACGACATCGGCCAGTGGCAGGTCCGCAACAACCAGAACGAGATGGTCCCATTCTCGTCCTTCTCGCAGACCGAGTGGATGACCACTCCAACCAGCCTGTCGCGGTTCAACGGGCTGCCGTCTTACGAACTTCAGGGCCAGGGCGCGACCGGCGTCAGCTCGGGCGAGGCGATGGACAAGATCGAGCAGCTGGCGTCGCAAATCCCGGGCATCAGCGTCGCCTGGGCCGGCCAATCCTACCAGGAGCGGCTGTCGTCGGGCCAGGCCCCGATCCTCTACGGAGTCGCGTTGATCGTCGTCTTCCTGTGCCTCGCCGCGCTCTACGAAAGCTGGTCGATCCCGGTCGCCGTCCTGCTCGTCATTCCGCTCGGGCTCGTCGGATCGATCCTGTTCGTGACCCTGCGCGGGATGCAGAACGACGTCTATCTGCAGGTCGGGCTGATCACGACCATGGGCCTTAGCGCGAAGAACGCGATCCTCATGGTCGAGTTCGCCGAACGCGCCGAGCGCGAGGGCAAGCGGGTCATCGACGCCGCGATCGAAGCGGCGCGCATCCGGCTCCGGCCGATCCTGATGACGAGCTTCGCCTTCATCTTCGGCGTCCTCCCGCTGGCGCTCGCCACCGGCGCCGGCGCCAACAGTCGCGCGGCGATCGGCACGGCGGTGATCGGCGGGATGCTGACCGCAACGATCCTCGCCGTCTTCTACATCCCGCTGTTCTTCGTGCTGGTCCGGCGCGGCGTTCGCGACGGCCTGGTCTACGTCCGCGAGCGGATCCGGCGGCGCAAGGAAGCGCAGGCATGAGGCGCGCGGTCGCCCTCCTCGCGCTGGTCGCGACCAGCTGCGCCACGCTGGAACCGCACTATGTCCGGCCGGACGCGGCGATCCCGGCGTCCTGGCCGACCGGCGACGCCTATCTGCGGCAGAGCGAAGCGACCCTGCCCGCCGTCACCTATCGCGACATCTTCCGCGATGCGCGGCTCCAGACGCTGATCGGCCAGGCTCTCACCAACAACCGCGACCTGATGGTGGCGGCGGCCAACGTCGCCGCCGCGAAAGAGCAGTATCGCATCCAGCGCGCCAACCAGCTGCCGACGGTCAATGCCAACGCCGGGGTCACGGTGACCGGCGATCGCGACAATGCGGTTAGCGCGGATTATCAGCTTGGCCTTGGCGTGCCGAGCTTCGAGCTAGACCTGTTCGGGCGGCTGCGCTCCTTGAGCCATGCCCAGCTCGAGCGCTATTTCGCGACCGAGGCGGCTGCGCGGTCGACCCGTCTGACTCTGGTGGCCGACATCGCGGACGGCTGGCTCGCCTACGCCGCCGATTCGAGCCTGCTGTTGATCGCCCGGCAAACCGCCGCGAACGCCGAGAAGAGCGTTCGGCTGACGCGCGCCCGGCTCGAAGGCGGGATCGCGCCGCGCACCGACCTGCGCCAGGCCGAAGAGGTGCTGACCAATGCGCAGGCCGATCTCGCCCGGCAGCGCACGGCCCTCGCGCAGGACGTCAACCTGCTCCAGCTGCTGGTCGGCGCCCCGATCGATCCAACGCTGCTGCCGGCCTCGATCGATCAGGCGGCCCCCACCGTCGCCGACCTTCCGGCGGGGCTCGATTCCTACATCCTCCTGCGGCGTCCGGACGTGGTCCAGGCCGAATATGAGTTGCGCGCTGCCAACGCCCAGATCGGCGCCGCCCGGGCCGCGCTGTTCCCGCGCATCTCGCTCACCGGCCTGCTCGGCCTGGCGAGCAGCGCGCTGGCCAAATTGTTCACCGGCGGAGCATTCGGCTGGAGCGCCGGCGCCGACGCCACCTACACCATCTTCAATGCCGGCGCCGGCCGCGCCAATGTGCGGCTGAGCGAAGCGCAGAGAGCCGCGGCGATCGCCACCTACCAGAAGGCGATCCAGACCGCGTTCCGCGAGGTCTCCGACGCCCTTGCCCGGCGCGGGACGATGGCGGACGAGCTGTCCGCTCGGCAGCGGCAGCAGGCCGCGGCGGCCGACGTCTATCTGCTCACCGAGGCGCGCTACCGGAACGGCATCGACAGCTTCCTCAACAGCCTCGACGCCCAGCGCTCTTATTATTCGGCCCAACAGATTTTGGTCCAGGCGAAGCTGACTGCAGCCCAGAACCGGGTCGACCTCTATCAAACGCTCGGTGGGGATTCGCTGCTGACCCCTGCCGGCTAGCGGGCCGTCAGCTCAGATGCTTGAACGTCTCGGCAGTCGGCCGCTCGGGCCTAGCTTTGAGCAGGCCCATCTGTCCGACGAAGACCAGCGAGGCCCCGGCGACGATCGCCAGGCCATAAGGGATCTGGCGGCTCTTGATGCTCTCGCGCGGGCGCGACGAGGGCAGCAAGCGCGACGCGAGGTAGATGAGCGCGATGATGCCGCCGGCGACCAGCGTGGTCACCAGCAGAGTGATGCCGTCGCTGATATTCACCCACAGGCCGAGGCAGGCGATCAGCTTGACGTCGCCCCCGCCCATCTTCCCGGTCGCGAACAGGAGGAAGCCGGCGCCAAGCAGCACCAGGAACACCACGGCGTTTTGCCACAGGGCGAGCGGGAAACCGTGGACCCCCATGGCGATCAGCGCCGTGACCAGCACGACGAGGCAGGTGACGTTCGAAATCCGCAGCCGGATGAAATCCTCGACGGCTGCCGCCGCAAGCGCGACGAACAGAATTGCCACCAGCCAGGTGGGTGAACCGGCAACCAGGTTCATTGCGTCTTGGTCGCCTGCAAATTGTTGGCGGCGCGTTCGTACCAGCTGCCGCTGGCCTCGAGCGCCTGGGTAAAGGCGGCGATCGCGCGTTGCCGGTCGCCGAGCAGCTTGGCGGCAATTCCTGCGTCGTTGAGCCGGGCGGCCCAGGCGCGGCCGTCTTCGTCGGGACGGCGCTTCGGGAGCTCGGTGGCGAGCGCCGCGCGGGCGAGCTCGAGATTGTTGGCGATCCGTGCCGAGTCGGGGTTGCGCGCCGCGGCCTGCTCGAACAGGTCCAGGGCCGCGCTCCAGTTCCCGCGCAGCAGATTCGACCAGCCGCGATTGTTGAGCACCTCCCCTTCGCCCGGCGCCAGCGCCGCGGCCCTGGCGTAGGCCTCGTCCGCCGCGGGCCAGTCCTGTTTCAGGTCCGCCAGCACGCCGCGCGCATTCCACGCGCGCCACGTCGCCGCCGGCGCGCTCGTTGCCCGCACGGCAAGCAATTCGGCAACCGGGAGATTGTTCGACCGCAGCGCCGTGATCGCCGCTCGTTCGGCAAGCAGCGAATCCTTGGGCTCGGCGGCCGACAGCTGGAGATAGCGCGGAAGCGCGTCTGCATTCTTGCCCGAGGCGAACGCGAGGTCGGCGAGCAACCGCTCGACCTGGGGCCCGCTCGCTCCGCCGGCGACGGCGCGGCCGATCATGAGCCGCGCCTGTTCGATGCGCCCGGCTGCAAGGGCATGCTCAATCTCTGACAGTGCCGGAGGCGGTGCTGCCGCGGGCGGGCTCGCCGCCGCGATGCTTGCCGCGATCAGGAGCGCCGCGATCATCCCCGCAGCGGAACCGGCCTCAGGCGCGAGTCTCGACCAAGGAGCACGAGGAACACTTCGCCGCCCGGCACCGGGCGAGAGCGGCAGCCGAACTGGGCCGCGAGCCGGCGACCGATCACGGCGTGCGCGGCCGGATACAGCACGAGAGTCTCGTCGCGCGCCTGGCTGGCATCGCCGATTTCGATCCGTCGCCAGCCGCGATCGAACAGGTACGACCGGCTCCGCGCGGCCAGGCCCTGCCAGCGCGCAGCATTGAGCAGCCGGATGTTCGGCCGCGCCGCCGCGGTGGTCAGCGGCACCCAGCGCACGGTCAGCTTCTGCGGCGTCCGGGCGACCACCTGGCCGCGCCACACCGGTCCGCTGCCGGTCAGCAGCGCGACCTCGCCGAGCGACAGGCGTTCGAGGCGCGGAGCGCGATCGGCGGGCAAGGTGACCGCCATCCGCCCACCCATCCGCGGCGTCGGGATGTCGCTCGTCAGATCGACATTCATCCGCGCGTGCCGGTCGAGGGTTCCGCTGCGGAGCGGCAACGGCAACTCGGGCAGGCTGACGCTCGCCCGATCGCCGAGCCGCGGCGCCGGAATGTCGCGGGACAGGTCGACCGTCATCCGGACCTGCTGGTCGAGGCCGCTCGGCCGCATCGACAACGGAACTGCACCCAATTTGACCCCTGCCGAGTTGCCGAGCCGCGGCGCCGGAATGTTCGGCGACAGGTCGACCGTCATCCCGGCCTGCTGGTCGAGGCTGCCGCCCTGCACCGGCAGGGAACCCGAGGGCAGGCTCACGCCCGCCTGGTCGGCGAGTCGCGGCGCGGGGAGTTTGACCGTGACCTGTTCGGTCGTCGCCGGAGGATCGGAGCGGACCGCGACTTCGCTTGCGGCGAGGTCGGGCGCGCGCAGCCGCTCAGCCCGGCGTCCGTCCCGAACCGCAACCGCCGCGGGCGCGGCCAGCTGCGGTGCCGGCAGCGCGACGACGATGGTCTGCGCAGGCTGGCGGCTCGCCGGCGGCGGCTCGTCGCTCGCCGAAGTCTGATCGAGCGCGGCCGCGGCGGAATTGAGCTGCGCAACCTCGGCGCGAACCGCGGCCGCGTCGTCGCCCCGCCCGAGCCGGGCGAGGACCGCGGCCAGCGAGCTCAGCAGCGTCGCATTGCGCGGGGCGAGCGCCAGCGCGGCCTCATAGTTGGCCTCGGCGAGGTCGTCGCGTCCCATCGTCTCGTAGCAGGCGGCCATTCCGGCGAGCGCCTCGGCGCTGTTCGGGTTTTCGCGGGCCGCCTTGCGGAACCCCTCGAGCGCGAGCCCGACATTGCCGATCGCAAATTGGCCCTTGGCCGCGGCCAGGGGGTCGTCCGCCGCCCTAAGCTTGGTCCCGGGCCCGCCGATCGGCCGGACCTCGACCTGGTCGGGCGCGGCGGCGCAGCCGGCGGCTGCGAAGCTGGCCATCACCAGAAGCTGCTTGACCCCCCCATTCATCGTCTATCCCCCAAGAGCCGGAAGGACTGCCCGGATAACGCGGATCATGGCCGGCAGCATGAGCACTCCGATCATCGTCGGAAGCATGCAGGCGACCAGCGGAATCGAGATCAGGACCGGTAGCCGGTGGGCTTTCTCCTCGGCCCGCATGCGCCGCCGCTCGCGCATCTCCGAGGCGTAGACGCGCAGCGTCTGGGCGATCGAAGAGCCAAGCTTGGTCGACTGGATCAGCAGCGTGCCGAAGGCGCGGATCTCGTCCGAGCCGGCACGGTCGGACATCCGGCGCAGCGCATCCTCGTGGCTGCGGCCGGCGCGAAGCTCGAGCACGACGGCGCCGAACTGCTCGGCGAGCCGCGGGTGCGAGGTCGTCATTTCCATGCCGACGCGGGCGAAGGCCGCCTCGAGGCCGAGGCCGGCCTCGACGCACACCAGCATCAGGTCGAGCGCGTCGGGAAAGCCGTTGACGAGGTCGCGCTGGCGCCGGTCGGCCTTGGCCTGAACGAACAGGCTCGGCAGGTAGAGGCCCGCCGCGGCCGCGGCGATCAGGGAGATGTAGAGCTTGAGCACGCTCGGGCTGGAGCCGCCGACCCAATAGAGCAGGAACACGGTGATCGGCAGGCCGAGCACCAGCACCAGCCGCAGCAGCGTGTAGACGCGCGGCGCATAGCCGGCGGTGAAGCCCGCGGCGGCAAGCTTGCCGCGCAACGCCTCGTCCTTCGAATCGACCAGGCTCAGGCCCGACTTCTCGATCGAGTTGACGAGCTTCAGCCAGGCGCTCTCGACCCGGTCCGTGCGCAGCGAACCCATGGTCTGCGTGCCGCCGCTGACGCGCGGGCCGTCCTCGAGCAACCGGCGGCGCGTCGCCTGGCGAGCGGCGATCATCTGCGCGGTGAAATAAGCGCCGGCCGCGACCGCCGCGAACAGCAGGCCGAGGAGGAGGATTCGCAGCAGGTTGTTTTCGGCGATGAGCTCGAGCATCCCGCTACACCTTCAGGTCGACCATCTTCCGGATCGTGAAAAATCCGGTGAGATAGAGAAGCATCAGAAACACGAAGCCCGGCACGAACCAGGGATCGTCCGCGACATCGAGGAAGAAGCCCGGGTTGGCGATGAACAGCAGGGTGAAGGTGAAGATCGGCAAGACCGTCAGCATCACGGCGGTCATCCGGCCCTCGCTCGACAGCGCCCGGACCTTCATGAACATCGCCTGCCGCTCGCGGATCACCTTCGACAAATTCTCCAGGATTTCCGCGAGGTTGCCGCCGGTCTCGTTCTGCACTGAAAGCGACACGACGAACATCCGCATGTCGTCGAGGTCCCACCGTTCGGCCATGTTCTGGAGCGCGTCGCGAAGCTCGGCACCATAGGTCACCTCATCGACCACGAGTCCGAACTGGGTGCCGATCGGATCGGGCATTTCGACCGTGAGCAGGTCGAGCGCGGCGGCGATCGGGTGCCCGGCGCGAAGGCCCCGGACGAACACGTCGAGCGCGACCGGGAATTGCTCTTGCATCTTCTTGCGCGTGCGGGTCGCGCGGAAGTTCAGGAACATCAGCGGCAGGGCGGCGCCGAGCGCGCCGGCGAAGGCCGCGCTCATCACGATCCGGCCGAAGCTGATGCCCATGCCGGCGGCGACCATCAGCATCAAGATCAGGAAGAAGATCGCGACCGGGGCGACCAGGATCATCAACATCAGCCGCCCGGTCGGGATCGTCAGCTGCGCCTGCATCAGCATCCGCTCGAACCGGTGGGCGGCGCGATCGAGCAACGGAGGCAAGCCGTGCGGCACGGCGGAGCCCGAGCGGCGCAGCAGGTTCATCGTCTCGCCGTGACTGCGGCCCTTGCCGATCATCTTCAGGCGCAGGTTGATCGCCTTGCCCTCGGAGCGGCTGCTCGCCATCCACCTTACAAGGACCTCGACCGCGAGCACGACGGCCCCGAAGATGCAAACCAGGGCGAGCGCTCGGAGCCAGGCCGGATTCATCAGTCGAACTTCGCGTCGGGCCGGAACAGGTCGGCCGAAAGCGTAACTCCGTGCGCCATGACCTGGTCGAGGAAGCGCGGCCGGATGCCGGTCGCCTCGAATTTGCCGATCACCTGGCCTTCCGGGCTCATGCCGGTCTGACGGTAGCGGAAGATCTCCTGCATCGTCACGACTTCGCCTTCCATGCCGGTCAGCTCGGACAGGCTGACGAGCTTGCGTCGGCCGTCGGACAGGCGGGCGACCTGGACGACGACGTTGAGCGCCGACGCCATCTGCGCCCGGGCGGAGCGCGCCGGAATGTCGATCCCGCTCATCCCGATCATCTGCTCGACGCGCGACAGGGCGTCGCGCGGGGTGTTGGCGTGGACCGTGGTCATCGACCCGTCGTGGCCGGTGTTCATCGCCTGCAGCATGTCGAAGGCCTCGCCACCGCGCACCT
>DASRAY010000099.1:0-2107 GCA_035637935.1 Sphingomicrobium sp. | reverse complement strand
ACCGTCAGGTTCTGCGTCGTCACCCGCTCCACACCCAGATGGCCGGCCATCTTCTTGTTCTTGAACACTCGGCCCGGGTCCTGGCGGTTGCCGGTCGAGCCGTGCGAGCGGTGCGAGACCGACACGCCGTGGGTCGCGCGGAGACCGCCGAAGCCCCAGCGCTTCATCGCGCCGGCAAAGCCCTTGCCCTGCGTCACGCCGGCGATGTCGACCAGCTGGCCGGGGACGAAGTGATCGGCGCTGATGTGCGAGCCGACGTCGAGCAACGCGTCTTCGGCGACGCGGAACTCGGCGACGCGCGCCTTGGGCTCGACTTCGGCCTTGCCGAAGGCGACGCGCTGCGGCTTGGCGACATTCTTCGCCTTCGCCTTGCCGGCGCCGAGCTGGACGGCGGTGTAGCCGTCCTTGTCCATCTCGCGGCGGCCGACGACCTGCACATCGTCCAGCTGCAGGACGGTCACCGGCACATGCCGACCGTCCGCCTGGAACAGGCGGGTCATTCCGACCTTCTTCGCGATCACGCCAGTGCGCATGATCAAGTTCCTCCACAGAGGCACCGCGGGACCATCCCGGGTGCGTGCAGCCCATCCAAATGTTTGCGTGCCCCGCCTGGGCTAGTGCTCCTTGAAAGGAGCGGCGGGGACGCAGCCCGGAGCTAGTCTCCGGCGGTATCCACCGTCATCGGCCGGCCGTTACGCCAGCTTGATCTCAACATCGACGCCGGCGGCGAGGTCGAGCTTCATCAGCGCGTCGACCGTCTGCGGCGTCGGCTGCACGATATCGAGCAGCCTTTTGTAGGTCCTCACCTCGAACTGCTCGCGCGACTTCTTGTCGACGTGGGGCGAGCGGTTGACGGTGAACTTCTCGATGCGCGTCGGGAGGGGAATGGGACCGCGGATGAGAGCACCCGTCCGGCGCGCCGTGTCGGCGATGTCGCCGGTAGCCTGATCGAGCACTCGATGATCGAACGCCTTCAGGCGAATCCGGATGTTCTGCGTTTCCATATCCCTACCGATGCGAAAGAGCCTACGAGCCACAGCCGAAGCCGCGGCCCGTCACCTAAAACAAACTCAAAAGCGAACCGCGCGACCCTGAACCAGAATCGCGCGGTTGGCGCCCTATATTACTTCGTGATCTCGGCGACAACCCCCGCGCCGACGGTCCGGCCGCCTTCGCGGATCGCGAAGCGCAGGCCCGGGTCCATGGCGATCGGGGCGATCAGCTTGACGCCCAGATTCACGTTGTCGCCCGGCATCACCATCTCGGTGCCCTCGGGGAGGACGACCTCACCGGTGACGTCGGTCGTCCGGAAGTAGAATTGCGGACGATAGTTGGCGAAGAACGGCGTGTGGCGGCCGCCCTCGTCCTTCGACAGGACGTAGACTTCGGCCTTGAAGTCGGTGTGCGGCGTGATCGAGCCGGGCTTGGCCAGAACCTGGCCGCGCTCGACGTCCTCACGGCCGACGCCACGCAGAAGCGCGCCGATATTGTCGCCTGCCTGGCCCTGATCGAGCAGCTTGCGGAACATCTCGACGCCGGTGACGACGGTCTTCTGGGTGTCGCGGATGCCGACCACCTCGACCTCCTCGCCGACCTTGACCACGCCCTGCTCGACACGGCCGGTAACGACCGTGCCGCGGCCGGAGATCGAGAACACGTCCTCGATCGGCATCAGGAACGGCTTGTCGAGCGGACGCTCCGGGGTCGGGATCCATTCGTCGACAGCGGCCATCAGCTTGAGGATCGACTCTTTGCCGATCTCCGGGTTCTTGTCCTCCAGCGCGGCGAGCGCCGAGCCCGAGATGATCGGGATGTTGTCGCCGTCGAAGTCGCGCTTCGACAGCTCCTCGCGGATCTCGAGCTCGACCAGCTCCAGGAGCTCGGGGTCGTCGACCTGGTCGACCTTGTTCAAATAGACGACCATGGTCGGAACGCCGACCTGCTTGGCGAGCAGGATGTGCTCCTTGGTCTGCGGCATCGGGCCGTCGGCGGCCGACACGACCAGGATCGCGCCGTCCATCTGCGCGGCGCCGGTGATCATGTTCTTCACATAGTCGGCGTGGCCCGGGCAATCGACGTGCGCATAGTGGCGCTTGTCGGTCTCATA
>DASRAY010000098.1:0-4088 GCA_035637935.1 Sphingomicrobium sp. | reverse complement strand
TCGATCGAGACCTTCTTGAACGCCTTCATCGCGTTCATCCCCAGCAGCAGCGCGGGTTTCTTGTCGAACCCGAGCGTCTTGAACGTATGCGCATCGGCGAACACGACCAGCAGGTCCTTCAGCGTCACGCCGCCGATCTCGAGCTCGCGGACGAACATATATTCGCCCGCCAGCCGGTCGCCGGTGACGGTCTGCAATTCGACCTGATAGGCCGGACCGAGGGCCTTGCTGCCCAGCAACGCCCGGCGCAGCGCGGCATTGCCGATGCTGTATTGAGCGCCGGTATCGACCACGACCGTCAATGGGCGGTCGTTGGCGGTCGCGTCGGTGACGACCAGGCGGCCGTTCTTGCGGGCGCCCTGGACCACGATCGTCCCGGGCTCGACCTTGAAGTCGGGCACGGCCGAGGGAACGATCGACAGGGTCTGCGCCTCGAAATCGAACAGCACCCGCTGCGCCCGCAGCGAATCGGTGCCGAGGATGCCGTCGGCGCCCATGTTCGCGCTTTCGAGCAAGGCCGCATCGATATTGCGGACCTCCTTCCTGGTCAGCTGGAGCGTCGGCACGGTCGCGGTCGAGACGTTCGACACGCCGGCCGCGTCATGGAGCGCAGCACCGGCGCCGGAAACGAACCGCAGCTGGCTCGCGACCTGGCGCGAAACGGCGGTGCGGTTGGCGCCGGTGTCGACGAGAAAGCGGTAGGGCCCGTGGCCGGACAGCAGGACGGGAACGGTCATCCGCTCCGCCGAGTCCTTCTTGTAGCGCACATCCTCGGTCTGAGTGGTCTTGTCGATCGGCCCGGATTCGGCGTGCAGCACGGCGGTGTCGGTCTGGGCCGCGGCGGGGGAAGCGCAGGCCAGCGCGGCAACCGCAGCACCACCGGCAAGCAAGAGCCTTCGCTGCATCGGACGGACCTCCTCGCGCCAAGCGTACGCCCGAACCGGCGTCAGGGCAAAGCCATTCCCCCGCAGCAACGAAGCGTTCGGCAAGAAACTGGTAAGCCTGTGCTGATAAACGTCCCGTCGTGGGCCGGCCGGCATTCGTCGGGCGGAAACATGGCTTGCGGCGTATTGCCGTTCGGAGTTGCACTTGGACGAACAGCCGGTTGAGACCACGCTCTACTCGCTCGATGAAACCGCGCCTCGCGCACCGGACCGCCGCCACGGCGAACGCTGGAGCAGCGACCGGCACCTCAGCCTGCTGCGGGTCGGCTCGCTGATCATCGCCGGGCGCCGCGAATTGTGCCTGATCCGCAACGTATCGAGCGGCGGCATGCTGATTCGCGCTTATTGCGCGATTCCCGAAGGGACCGAGCTGACGGTCGAACTCAAGCACGGCGAGCCCATCAGCGGCCGCGCGCGCTGGACCAAGGACGAACTGGTCGGAGTCACGTTCGACGAGCCGATCGACGTTCTCGCTTTGCTGACGACCGCCGCGGACGGACCCAAGCCGCGCATGCCGCGGATCGAGGTCGACTGCATCGCCTGGCTGCGGGTCGACGGGACCGTCCACCGCGCCCGCGTAAGCAACATCTCGCAAGGCGGGCTCAAGGTCGCATGCCGGACCGAGCTTCCGGTCGGCGCCGACGCCGTCGTCAGCATCGACGGGCTCGACCCCTGCCCCGGGCTGGTGCGGTGGAGCGCCGAGGGCGAATATGGGATCGCCTTCAACCGGGTGCTGCCGCTCCCGCTGCTCGTCGCCTGGCTTCAGGAGCGGCGCGAGCAGTTGCGCGCCGCGGGCTGATTATTCGCCGAGCGCTCCGGTCGGCGAGGAGACCATCCATTTCTCGACCATCTTGCGCTCGTCGGCGGTGAGCGGGCGGCAGGCGAGGCCGGGGCGGCGGAAATCCCGTTCGACGCGCTGGCGCGGCTGCGGCACGTGCCGCAACACCTCCTCCGGCTTGAGCGTCCGGGCGAACGCCACTCCGGCGTAGCGCCCCTCGACCCAGATCACCCGGCTCTTGAGGCGCAGCTCGTTGCGCTGGAAGAAGGTCGTCGTGCCCTCGAGCGGCAGGCGCTCGCCTTCGATCAGCGCGCCTTCCTCCGACAGGTTGCGGAGCTTCACCGGCTGCGGGCTGCCCGCGACCTCGATGCTCGCGTGAAGAAGCACGGGCGCGCGGCGCGACCGCCGGTTCTGGCTCAGGCTGCTCTCGTCCATCGCCGGAAACTAGCGCGGCACGGGTAAAACTTCATTTAACATGATCGTCAAATTCGGCGCAGCAGCAGCATCAGGTTGTTGGCCGGCATCGCCCGGGTTTCGACGAGCGCGAAGCGGCCGCGCGCGGCGGCCGCGAAATCCTCGACCCGGCGCAGGCCCCAGGCGGGATCGCGCGCTTTCAGGTCGGCGTCGAACGCCAGGTTGCTCGCGGCCGTCGCAATTTCGTCCTTGAGCCACGGCCCGTAGAGGATCAGCGGCGCGTCCGGCGGCAGGACCCGCGCGGTACCGGCGATCAGCCCCAGCGCCGCGGCCCACGGGCTGATGTGCACCATGTTGATGCTGAGCACCGCATCGGCGCGGTCGACCGGCCAGTCGTCCGATGCGGCGTCGAGCATGACCGGCTCGCGGACATTCGGTTTCCCCGCGCGCCAGGCGCGGATCGATTCGAGCGCGTCCGGGTGCAGGTCGCTCGGCTGCCACTCGAGCTGCGGGAAGCGCTCCGCGAAATAAACCGCATGTTCCCCCGTCCCGCTGGCGATCTCGAGCACGGTCCCGCGTTCCGGGAGCCACTCGCCGAGCACCTCGGCGATCGGCTCGCGGTTGCGCAGCGCCGCTGGCGCCGACCGCCGCGCGCCTTCCGATGGCGCTTCGTAGAACCGGCCTGTGTCCATGGTGCATCCATGCTGCCGGAAATCGCGGCGCCTCGGAAGTGCCGTTGACTCGGGCCGGCGTCGCCCCCTACGCAAGCTCCTGTAATCTTTGGGGGGTTTTCGTGATTGTTGATCGCTTGCTGGCCAGCGCCGCCGCGCTGGGCCTCGTTCTCGTCCCGTCCGCCGCCGCCGCGCAGGCCGAAAAGCCGGGTTCCGCCTACGTCCAGTGCGACGGCCAGCCCGACAATGTGACCGACGGCGAAACCGCCGCCCGCCTGCTCGGGGCCGTCACCTTGCTCGGCATCTTCGCGCCGCCGCACGAGGCGGCCGACGCTTCCAAGCGCAAGTTCGGGGCCGAGGGCGTGGCGGCGTGCACGACCCTGCTCTCGGGCGAGCGTGCGGAAAGCAATGCCAAGCGCAGGCTCGGACTGATCCTCGGCCGCGCGATCCACCAGATCGAAGCCAAGAACTATCAGGCAGCGATCGACGACGTCGCCCTCGCCCGCCGCGAGGCCGAGGCGGCCGGGTTCATGAGCGACGCTTATTTCGTGCGATCGCGGGCGCGGGGGTTCGATCGCGTCGAGAGTGCCGCACTGCTGCGGATGGGCCGCGCCGAGGACGCCCGCGCGGCGAGCCTTCGCAATTCGGCCAGCTCGGCGCATTCCATGATCTCGCTGTACTCCACTCCAACCTACTCCGACTTCATCCTCAAGCAGTCCGGCGACGAAGATCGGCTCACCGCCTGGCAAACCCGGATCATGCCGCCGCTCGGCGGTCTGCGCGCCGATCGCCTCGACCTCGCCGGTCGTTTCGCCGATTCGGCCAGGCTTCGCGACGCTCTGGTCGAGTTCGATTCCGAACAATCGCCGGAGCTCAACAGCTCGTTGTTGATTGCCCGCGCAGCGGTCGCGCACGCGCTGGCCGGCGATTTCGCAGTCGCCGCGCAGCGGGCCACCGCCGCGCGCGCCAACATCGACAAGCGCAAGGCCGACGGAAAGCCGGAAAGCAATGGCGCCGAGGTGGTCGAGCTGCTCGACCTCTACACCATCCTCGACACCGCCCACTCGGGTGACGTCAAGGCCGCGCGCCGGCTGTTCGCGGCGCGGTCGCAATGGCTCAGCGCCTCGCTCGGCAGCGTGATGGAAACCAACCGCCGCCTGCGTGACGGCGCCGCGCCGGACGAACTCATCGGCAGCCTGGCAAAATCGCCTGAGGATCTGTGGAAGGATCGTGTCGAATCGACCCGCGCCGAGCTGCTCGCCAAGGACAAGGACAACAAGA
>DASRAY010000097.1:0-17102 GCA_035637935.1 Sphingomicrobium sp. | reverse complement strand
ATGTTGCCGCTAGGGCGGCCAACGCCACCCAAAAGAGCGATCGGTAAGCAGCCTTGAGCCTTGCTCGGCCTAAAGAGGGATGTTGTCGTGCTTCTTCCACGGGTTCTCGAGCTGCTTGTTGCGGAGCTTCCGTAACCCCATCGCCACCCGCCGCCGGGTCGAATGGGGCATGATCACCTCGTCGATAAAGCCCTTGCTCGCGGCCACGAACGGGTTGGCGAAGCGCTCCTCATATTCGCGGGTGTGCTCGGCGATCTCCGCCGCGGTACGCCCACGGAAGATGATCTCGACCGCGCCCTTGGCGCCCATCACCGCGATCTCGGCGGTCGGCCAGGCGTAGTTCAAGTCGCCGCGCAAGTGCTTGGACGCCATGACGTCGTAGGCCCCGCCATAGGCCTTGCGCGTGATCACCGTGATCTTGGGCACCGTCGCCTCGGCATAAGCGAACAGCAGTTTCGCGCCATGCTTGATGATCCCGTGATGCTCCTGCCCGACTCCGGGGAGGAAGCCGGGCACGTCGACGAAGGTCAGGATCGGGATGTCGAACGCGTCGCAGAAGCGGACGAAGCGCGCGCCCTTCTTCGACGAATTGATATCGAGGCATCCGGCCAGGACCGTCGGCTGGTTGGCGACGACTCCGACCGTGCGGCCTTCGATGCGGATGAAGCCGACGATGATGTTGGCGGCGTGCGCCGGCTGAAGCTCGAAGAAGTCGCCCTCGTCGGCGACCTTCCGGATCAGCTCGTGCATGTCGTAGGGCGTCGCCGCGCTCGGCGGGACGAGCGTGTCGAGGCTGTCCTCGATCCGGTCGACCGGGTCCTCGCACGGCCGTTCGGGCAAATCGTGGCGGTTGGACAAAGGCAGGAAGTCGACGAACTCGCGCGTCGCGAGCAGCGCGTCGATGTCGTTCTCGAACGCGACGTCGGCAACGCCGCTCTTGGTCGTATGGGTGATCGCCCCGCCCAGCTCCTCCTGGGTCACCACCTCGTTGGTGACGGTCTTCACGACCTCGGGGCCGGTGACGAACATGTAGGACGAGTCCTTCACCATGAAGATGAAGTCGGTCATCGCCGGCGAATAGACCGCCCCGCCGGCGCACGGACCCATGATCAGGCTGACCTGCGGGATGACGCCCGAGGCGAGAACGTTGCGCTGGAACACCTCGGCATAGCCGGCGAGGCTGGCGACGCCCTCCTGGATGCGCGCCCCACCGCTGTCGTTGAGGCCGATCACCGGCGCTCCGACCTTCATCGCCATGTCCATGACCTTGCAGATTTTCTGCGCGTGGCGCTCACTCAAGCTGCCGCCGAACACGGTGAAGTCCTGCGCGAAGACATAGACCAGGCGGCCGTTGATCGTGCCCGAGCCGGTGACCACGCCGTCTCCTGGGATCTTCTGCTCGGCCATTCCGAAGTCGGTCGCATTGTGCTCGACGAACATGTCATATTCTTCGAAGCTGCCCGGATCGAGCAGCACCGACAGGCGCTCGCGGGCGGTCAGTCGGCCCTTGGCGTGCTGCGCCGCGATGCGCTTCTCGCCGCCGCCCAAACGGGCCGCCGCGCGCTTCTTTTCGAGCTCTTCGATGGTCGTCGCCAACGCCCAGTCTCCTCGGTCAGGCCTCCTTCCACGCGGCGCTCATCGGGTCAATCGGGCGGACTGGCGTTTGCTGCGGCGCAGCAACGGCCGTTTTTGCATTAACTCCGGTTAAGGTCGGGGAACCACGAAGCCCTCCGGCCCGTTCTTCCATGGGCCACCAATCACCCGGAGGAATAACGCAAAATGCTGACCCGCGTCGGGGTGCCAGTAGAGTCTTCAGCCGAGCCCTCGGCCCCGGATTCAGATCGCACCACTCTCATTTGCTTTTCGCACCTGCGGTGGAACTTCGTGTTCCAGCGCCCGCAGCATCTCATGTGCCGCTTCGCGCGCGACATGGCCGTGATTTACTGGGAAGAACCGGTCGACATCCCGCGCAGCGAAACGGCCTATCTTCGAGTCCGCGAAGCAGACGACGCGCCGGGCGTGGTCGTCGTCGTTCCGCACCTGCCCGAAGGTATGCCGCAGGACGCTCGCGAGGCCGCGCTGTCGCGCCTGCTCGATGCCCATCTGGCGCTGGTCCGCGGACCGCTGATCGCCTGGTATTATACGCCGATGATGCTGCCCTTTTCGCGGCACATCACTCCGGACGTCACCGTCTATGACGCCATGGACGAGCTGTCGAAGTTCAAGTTCGCGCCCGAACATCTGCTCGATTACGAGCAGGAGCTGATCGATCGCTCCGACATCGTGTTCACCGGCGGGTCGAGCCTGTTCGAGGCGAAGAAGGACCGCCACCACGACGTCCATTGCTTCCCCTCGTCGGTCGATCGCGCCCATTTCGCCAAGGCCCGCTCGGGCCTGTTCGACCCGGCCGACCAGGAAGACCTGCCACGGCCGCGGCTAGGCTTCTACGGCGTCATCGACGAGCGCTTCGACACGGAGCTGCTCGATCAGGTCGCGGCAATGCGGCCCGATTGGTCGTTCGTGATGGTCGGACCAGTCGTGAAGATCAGCGAGGACGAGCTGCCGAAGCGGCCGAACGTCCACTATCTCGGGGGAAAGACCTACGACCGGCTGCCGGCCTACCTGTCGGGCTGGGACGTCGCGCTGATGCCGTTCGCGATGAACGAGTCCACCGAGTTCATCTCGCCCACCAAGACCCCGGAGTATCTCGCCGGCGGCAAGCCGGTGGTGTCGACGCCGATCCGCGACGTGGTACGCCATTACGGCCAGCTCGAGGGCGTCGGCATCGCGTCGACTGCCGGCGAGTTTGTCGCGGCGTGCGAGGCGGCGCTCGACCTGTCGCGCAACCCGGAGAGCGGATGGCTCGCCGAGGCCGACCTGTTGCTGTCGGCGACCAGCTGGGACACGACTCAGGCGCGGATGGCCGGACTGGTCGCGGCGCTGCTCGGCACCGAGGAGACGAGCGCGGATTCCGCGCTGCTCGTGGCCGCGGAATGACTGCGGCCACCGGGGCGCCGAGGGCGCGTTACGATTATCTGATCGTCGGGGCGGGTTTTGCCGGCTCCGTTCTTGCCGAGCGGCTGGCGAGCCAGGACGGCGCGAAGATCCTGCTGATCGACCGCCGGCCGCACATCGCCGGCAATGCGTATGACGAGCCGAACGAGGCCGGAATCCTCTATCACAAATACGGGCCGCACATCTTCCACACCAACAGCGACCAGGTCGTCGAGTATCTGTCGCAGTTCACCGAATGGCGGCCCTACGAACATCGCGTTCGAGCGGTGGTTCGCGACAAGCTTGTGCCGATCCCGATCAACCGCACGACGCTCAACGAACTGTTCGGACTCGACCTTCAGACCGACGAGGAAGCGGCCGACTATCTCGCCTCTCGGGCCGAGCCGGTCGCGGACATCAAGACTTCCGAGGACGTGGTCGTCAACGCCGTCGGGCGCGAGCTCTACGAAACCTTCTTCCGCGGCTACACGCGCAAGCAATGGGGCCTCGATCCGAGCCAGCTCGACAAGTCGGTGACGGCGCGGATTCCGACCCGGACCAATACCGACGACCGCTACTTCACCGACAGCTTCCAGGCGATGCCGAAGGACGGCTACACCGCGATGTTCGAGCGGATGCTCGACCATCCGCTGATTGAAATCCGGACCGGGGTCGAGTTTCGCGACGTTCGGGACGCGGTCGACGCCGATCACATCATCTTCACCGGCCGCATCGACGAATATTTCGACTATCGCTTCGGCCAGTTGCCGTACCGCAGCCTCAAGTTCGACCATCGAACGCTGGAGCAGGAGCGCTATCAGCCGGTGGGCACCGTCAACTATCCCTCGCCCGACGTGCCCTACACCCGTATCAGCGAATATAAGCATCTGACCGGGCAGGAGGCGCCGGTGACGACCATCACCTACGAATATCCGTCAGCGGAGGGCGACCCCTATTACCCGATCCCGCGCGAGGAGAACCAGGAGCTGTTCAAGCGCTACGAGGCGCTGGCGGACGAGACCGAAGGGGTGACCTTCGTCGGCCGGCTGGCGACCTACCGCTATTACAATATGGACCAGATTGTCGGCCAGGCGCTGGCCACCTATCGCCGCATGCAAGGCAGCCGTCGGGTGCACGAGACGGAAGACGCGGTCGCCGCCCAGTGACTCCGGGGAACTCGTCCGCGCCCGTTCCGGCGCCGCTGACGGGTCTCTACGTCAACCCGATCCTCGACTGGGACTTTCCCGACCCGGCGGTGATCGAGGCGCCCGGCGGCCATTATTACGCTTATGCGACGCAGACCCTGCGCGACGGCGAATGGCTCAACATCCAGGTCGCGCGGTCGGACGACCTCATCCACTGGCACCACCTCGGCGACGCGCTTCCCGGGAAGCCGGACTGGGCGAAGGAGACCCAGGACTTCTGGGCGCCCTACGTGCTCTACGACGGCACGCGCTACTTCATGTATTATTCGGCGACCCACGACGCCTGCCACGACCCGCAGCGCGGCCACTGCCTCGCGGTCGCGACGTCGGATTCGCCGGCCGGCCCGTTCGTAGACATGGGCATGCCACTCCTGATGGGGGTCGGCTTCGAATATATCGACCCGATGGCGTTCGACGACCCGGCGACGGGCAGGCACTGGCTCTACTGGGGGTCGGGCTTCCTGCCGATCAAGGTTCAGGAGCTGGCCGCCGATCGCATGTCCTTCGCGCCCGACAGTGCACCCATCGAGCTGATCGGGCCCAACCCGGTCAAGGGCGCCTTCCCGCGGTTGGTAGAAGCCGCTTGGGTCATCCGCCACGCGGATTTCTATTATCTGTTCTACTCGGGCGACAATTGCTGCGGACCCGACGCCGAATATGGCGTGATGGTCGCGCGCTCGCACGCGCCGACCGGCCCGTTCGAGACGCTCGAGGAAGCGCGCGGTGTGCCCCATAGCCTCATGCTGTTCAAAAGCGAGCGCTGGCTCGCGCCGGGCCACAATTCGATTGTCACCGACAAGGCCGGGCAGGAGTGGATCGTCTATCACGCGATCGACGTGAACCGTCCGCGCCAGCGGCAGGAGGATGAGATCAACAGCCGGCGTATCCTGCTGATCGACAGGATCCAGTGGCGCGACGGCTGGCCGTTCGTCGGCACGCCCTCGGAGGAACCCCAGGCCGCGCCCGTGACTTGAACCGGGCGATGGCCAGCGACGCGATCTTTCCGACCTTCTTCATGACCGGCTTCGAATGCTCGACCTTCATCTGGAAGGACCGCCAGCGGAAAGATTATGTCATGGCGACCGGCCACGACCGCCACCTCGAGCGCGATTATGCGGCGGCGATGGATCTCGGCATCGGCGTGGTGCGCGAGGCAATCCGCTGGCCCGAGGTCGACCGGGGTCGCGGCAAGTACGACTGGTCGAGCGTCGGGGCGGTCCAGGACGCGGCAACCGATTGCAAGATCACACCGATCTGGGATCTGTGCCATTATGGCCTGCCCGACGGCTGCGATCCCTTCTCAGGCGAGTGCCGCGAGCGCTTCGCCGATTATTGCCGCGCCGCGGCCGAATTCGTCACTAGCAGCGCGGAGCCGCCTTACTTCTTCACCCCGATCAACGAGATCACCTTCTTTTCCGCCGCGGCCACCGACCTCGAATGGATGTACCCGTTCGCAAAGGGCCGCGAGGACGAGCTCAAGCGCGCCCTGGCGCACATGGCGATCGCCGGCGCCAAGGCGATCCGCGAGGTCGAGCCCGGCGCCCGGATGGTCCATGTCGACCCGATCGTCCACGCGGTGCCGCCGCCAGACCGGCCCGACCTTGCCGACGAAGCGCGCGAGGAGGAGCATCGCAAGGCGGTCGAGGGCTGGGACATGCTCGCCGGGCGGTTGGCCCCGGAGCTCGGGGGCTCGCCCGAGATCCTCGATATCGTCGGGGTGAATGTCTACCACTACAGCCAGGTCCAGCTCGACGCCGACCAGAAGCGCGAGATCCTCGGTCCCCGCGACCCGCGGCGCAAGCCGCTCAGCGAGCTGCTGCAATTCGCCTGGGACCGTTACCGCCGCCCGCTCATCATCGGCGAGACCAGCGGCTACCAGGAGCACCGCGCCGAATGGCTGCGGATGACGATGGAGGAATGCTTCAAGGCGCTCAACGCCGGGGTCGAGCTCCACGGGGTGTGTCTCTACCCGTTCGTCGACGTGCCCGACTGGTGGACCCAGCAATGGGCGAAGATCGGCATCTACGATGTCGTCGACAAGGAGGAGTTCGCGCGGGTCCCGTGCGACGCCTATATCGCCGAGCTGCGCGGCTGGCAGAAGTTGCTCGACCAGCCCGAGAACGTCGAGTCCGACGGCTACGGCCATCAATGGGGGCGCGTGCAGCTGTCCGAAGTGCGCGACTATGCCGCGCGCTGGGCGGCGGACTCAGCGCGATCGCACGAGGTGGATGCCTGAGCGGCCCGCGGGCGACCCTCGGGTAACGTCGCCGGCGTCCCCGAAAATCGTGCGCTGCCGCTCGAGCTCCTCGCGCAGCGGCTCGTAGATCTGGCGGCTGCCGTCCGAGCCGATCGAGGAAAGCAGGCCGACATGGCAGTGCCGGCTGTTGTCCCACCCGGGATAGGAAGTGATCGGGTAAAGGCAGATGCCCTCGACTCGGGTGCCGCGCCGCTGCGCCTCCCGCACCTCGTCGCAGACATAATGCAGCCAGGCCGGCCGGCCCGATCCCTCCGCGCCGGTCTCGGCAATGAACAGCGGTTTCCGGTAGCGCTCCGCCATCTCGACCAGCATGTCGGCGAGCGGGCGATACTCGTGATGGCCCATGGGGATGGTCGGCCCACCAAGGTACCATTGGTTGTGCGGGTAGAAGTTGAGCCCGACCGCGTCGACCAGCGAGCGGTCACCCCCGAGCTCCGGCTCAGCCAGCCCCAGGATCCAGTCGTAGGCCTCGTACATCCCCTGAAGGTTCGCCTGGGCCGCGCGCACCGTCTCGCGGCGGCGGTCGTGGGGCGCGATGTGAATCAGCGGCTCGGCCCAGACGATGGTCGATTGGGGCCAGCGCTGCTTGATCGCCCGCGCCGAGGCGATCGCCGCCGCGATCAGCCGGCGCTTGAACCAACCGCGCTGGTCCGGACCGACATGCGGGAAATAGCCCTCATCGACCGCCCACGACAGGAAGTTGATCTCGTTCAGCGGGCAGACGAGCGGCGGGCGGGCGCTGACCGACTGCTGCACCTCGAGCGCGGCGACCGCAAAGTCGGTGAAGCGCTGCGGGAAATCCTCGGCCGCCTGGTCGACATGGTCGGGCGAGCCGTAATGGAACAGGTCCCAGATGACCTGCAGCCCGACCTGCTCGGCGGCCTCGAGCGCGGGCATCCAGCTCGACCAGTCATATTGGCCGGGCGCCTTCTCGGCCAAATGCCAGCGCACGCCGTCGCGGATCGTGCCGAGACCGAGCTCCCGGCACTGGCGATAGTCGCCGAGCACGTGCCGGTCGTGACCGGTCGCCCGGATCAGGTCGAGTCGGACCCCGTCGCGCCGCCGGTGCGACGAGCATTCGAAGCCGCCCTGGAAGAAGCTGGCGAAAATGTTGCCGTTGCTCATGGAACCCACCAATGCGTGAGGACCACTAAGGTTCTGGCACATTCGCGCGCCTGGTGCTTTGTGCCGTCCGCGGGAGGTGCGCGAAATGCGGCAGAATTGGCCCGAGCGGCTGTGGCTGGTGCGGCACGGGCAGAGCCGGGGCAACATCGCCCGCGACGCCGCCGACGAGGCCGGCGCGCACGAGATCGACATCGACATCCGCGACGTCGACGTGCCGCTCTCCGAGCTCGGCTTTCGCCAGGCCGAGGCGGCCGGCCGGTGGTTTGCCGCGCTCCCCCGCGACGAGCGGCCCGAGATCGTCCTCTCCTCGCCCTACGTGCGGGCGCGCCAGACTGCCGAGGTCATCTGCAAGGCCGGTGCCCTGGCCGGCGGCCCGGCCCGGGCGATCGTCGACGAGCGGCTGCGCGAGCGCGAATTCGGCGTCTTCGACCGGCTCACCCACAAGGGCATTCGCGCGCGCTTCCCGGACGAAGCGGCGCACCGCGCGCGCCTCGGCAAATTCTACCACCGCGCGCCGGGCGGCGAGAGCTGGGCGGACGTGATCCTGCGCCTGCGTTCGATGCTCAACACGATCAACCTCCACTATCGCGATCGCCGTGTCCTGGTCGTGTGCCACCAGGTCGTGGTGCTGTGCTTCCGCTACATCCTCGAGGAGCTCGACGAGGCGACCATCCTCAAGATCGACAAGCAGGCGGAAATCCTCAACTGCGGCATATCCCAATATGATTTCGATCCGGATCCCGAAGGGCTGTGCGTGCCAGCGCTGACCTTGTGGAATTTCGGCACCCCGCTCGAAGCCGACGGGGCGGAGAAGACGTCGGCGCGGGACCCGGTCGCGGGCTCGCGCTAGGTCGCGGCCTTGGCGGCATGGTGCCGCTCGAGCTCGTCGCCGATCAGCCGGACGACGTGCAGCACGTTGGTCGAGCCGGCGGTCCCGAACGGGATCCCGGCCATCAGCACGATCCGCTCGCCGCCCTTGGCGAGGTCATGGCGGAGCGCCATGCGCTTGCCCTTCTCGACCATCTCCTCGAAGCTCGAGACGTCGCGCGAGTGGACCGCGTGGACACCCCACAGCAAGCCCATCCTTCGCGCCGTCGTCATCGACGGGCTCATCGCCAGCAGCGGCACCGACGGCCGCTCGCGAGCGATCCGCCGCGCCGTCGCGCCCGAGCTTGTGTAGCAGACCATCGCCGTAGCCGAGACGGTGGTCGCGATCTGCCGCGCCGACCCGGCGAGCGCGTCGGCGGTAGTCGGCTCGAGCTTGGTCTGGGTGAAATGGACTCGCGCCGGATAGGTCGGGTCCTGCTCCACGCTGGTCGCGATCCGGTCCATCATCTGCACCGCCTCGCACGGATATTGGCCGGTCGCGCTTTCGGCCGACAGCATCACCGCATCGGCCCCGTCGTAGATTGCGGTGGCGACGTCGCTGACTTCGGCCCGGGTCGGGGTCGGCGAGGTGACCATCGATTCGAGCATCTGCGTCGCGACCACCACCGGCTTGCCGAACTGGCGGGCGCAGGCGACGATCCTGTTCTGCAGCGGCGGCACCGCTTCGGGCGGGAGCTCGACCCCGAGGTCGCCGCGCGCGACCATCACCGCGTCGGCCAGCGCGACGATGTCGGTGAGCCGCTCGATCGCCGCCGGCTTCTCGATCTTGGCCAGCAGCGCCGCCTTCTCGCCGATCAGCGAGCGCGCTTCGGCGACGTCCTCGGGCCGCTGGACGAATGACAAAGCGATCCAGTCGGCCTTCTGCTCGAGCGCGAACTGGAGGTCGTCGCGGTCCTTGTCGGTCAGGGCCGGGATCGGGACGACCATGTCGGGGACGTTGAGGCCCTTATTGTCCGAGACCGTCCCGCCGACCTTGACCTCGGTCACGATCCGGTCCGCGCCGGCCTCGAGCACGCTCAGGCGGACCTTGCCGTCGTCGATCAGGATCTTGGTCCCGGCCTTGATCGAGTCGAACAGCTCGGGATGGGGCAGCTGGACCCGTTTGCTGTCGCCGGCCTTGGCGGTGCGGTCGAAGATGAAGCGCCCGCCCTTCTCGAGGACCGCGCCGCCGCCCTTGAAATGCCCGACCCGGAGCTTCGGGCCCTGCAGGTCGAACAGGATCGTGGTCGGGCGATGGAATTCCTTTTCGAGCGCCCGGATATGGCCGACCAGCTTCGCTTTCTGCTTCTGGTCGCCGTGGCTCATGTTGATGCGAAAGGCGTCGGCGCCGGCCAGCATCAGCCGGCGGACGGTCTTGGCGTCGCTCGACGCCGGGCCGAGCGTCGCCAGGATTTTCACCTTGCGGGAGCGTGGTGCGAGGGTTTCCGTCACCGGCCCCCGCATAGCCGCTTGAGGTGGCGGTTCAACCCGAGGCCGGCGGAAATCAGCCGATGAGGCCGCGCTCCCGGATGTAATCGTTGTCGAACAGCGCGCGGTCGGCGGCCGCGGGGATCAGCGCGCGGCGCGCATCGAGCCACTTCTGAAGGTTGCCGCCGTAGGCCTTGGCGACCCGCTGCGGGGTATAGGCGTTGGCCTTGCCCCAATGCTGGGTGAAGCTGATGCCGGCCGCCTCGACCCGGTCCGCCGCGGCCGCGAAGAAAGCGCGCGAGGTCGGGCCGTCGACGCCGTCGATGCTGATCATTAGCCCGATCGGGAAGCGGTTGAAGGCGAGCAGCGCGGGGCTCTTGCGGACGTAACGGCAACCGAGGACCACCGGCACGGGCCCGATGTCCTTGTAAAGCTTGATCAGGATTTCCAGCGTTCGGCGGGCGTCCGCCAGGGCTACCGCGATGCTGCCGCTGGCGACAAACAGCAGGGGCGGCTTGTAGCCGTAGATCTCCCCCGGTGTGCCGGTCTTGGTCTTGGTGTCGAACAATTGCTTCGCCGCCAGCTTGGAGAAGGCCGGGATGACGTTCTTGAACGCGCCGAGGATCACGCTCAGGGTCGACAGCGCATCGAAGCCCGGCCCGATCGATTTGGGGTCGCTGATCAGGTCGTAATTGGGCTGGTACGAATCCGGCGGCGGGTCCTTGCGGTAATTGGCCATGATCAGCACGTCGTCGCTCGACGGGTTGATCACCGCCTGGAAGAAATAAGGCTTCTTGCCGTTGAACGGCGGCACCGAGAAATCCAGTGCGCCGATGGCCTTCCACAGGCTCTCGTCGAGCTTGGCCTGGGTCGGATGGGTCTCGAGCAGATAGCGCGGGACGGCCTCGATCACGACCGCGCCGATGATCCCGAAGCTGCCGAACGCGACCACCGCGGCGTTGAACAGGTCGTCGTCGCGCTTGAGCGTCGCGCCGAGGCCGTCGACCCACGCCTTGGCCATCACCGGCCGGCTCTTGCGCTCGATCCAATAATGCTTGTCGGCGGTGGTGATCAGGTGGAGCGCGACGATATGGTCGTGGAGCGCCCCGAACTCGAGCGCCGAGCCGTGCGTGCCGCATTGCGTCGCGCCGACGATCGTCTGGCCGTTGGCCGCGCCGGAGGTGAACAGGGCGCGTTTCTCGCTGTCCCGCTCGAGCGCGCTGTTCACATCGGCGACCGTGTTGCCGCACTGGAACAGATACAGGCCGGCCTTCTGGTCGGCGGTCCCCGGATAGGCCGGATCGACGTCCGCGGGCTTGACCTTCAGCCGGCCGCGGAGGCGGTTGGTGTTGAACGTCCAGCCCGTCGTCGTCGGAGCCTTGGACAGCGACCAGCTCGAGCCGATCGCGCGCACCTTCAGCCCCTTCTGCTTGGCGTCCCCGATCAGCTTCTGGAACTGGGCCGCGGTTTCCTTGAGATCCGCGACGGTCAGGCCGGTCGCCTGCTGCGGCATGAACAGGTCCCACTCGCCGTCGATCACCTGGCTGTAGGTCTCGTGGAAATTCTTCCACAATTTCTTCGGGTTGAAACGCGGCTGGGGAGCGGCCATCAGGAAACCCCGCCGCCCATCGGCGGCTCGCCGGCGTTGGCGCAGCTATATTCGACGGTTGCCGGAGCGATCATGCCGAGCGTGATCCAGTTGACGAAGCCCTGCCAGAAGTTGCGCTTGACCAGCACTCGGGCGAGCTGCTCCCCGTTCGCGCATTGCCTGGCGGTCACATGGCCCGAGGGCTGCTGAACCTTGCCGCCGACGTAGGAGTTGGCCTGGACCGTCTGCGGCGTGCCGGCCAGGCTCGGGCGCGGCGGTTGCACGAGATACTGCATGCAGCCGCCGGTGGTCGCCGCCATCGCCAGGGCCGCGATCGCTCGCTTGAGCATCGCTCCTCCTTTCGATTCGGCGGGAGCAACCGTAACACGCCCGCCGCCCAAAGTCGCTTGAGCGGCCGGGCGCCCTCCCCTAGAGCCGTGCTTCACATATCTCGCATTGGAGTTTCACCGACATGGCGGAAGGCACCGTCGCGGCCGATCAGCTGCGGCTGTTCATCGAACGGATCGAGCGTCTCGAGGAAGAGAAGAAGGGCATCGCCGACGACGTTCGCGACGTATATGCCGAGGCCAAGGCCAACGGCTACGACCCGAAGATCATGCGCATGATCGTGCGCTTGCGGAAGATGGAGACGCATACCCGCCAGGAGCAGGACGCGGTGCTCGAAACCTATCGTGCGGCGCTGGGCCTCGCGTAGGGGGACGCCATGGCCGGCCATTCCAAGTTCAAGAACATCATGTACCGGAAGGGCGCGCAGGACAAAAAGCGCTCGGCCCTCTTCTCCAAATTGAGCCGCGAGATCACCGTCGCGGCCAAGATGGGCCTGCCCGACCCGGACGCCAACGCGCGCCTGCGCGCCGCGATCATCGCCGCCCGCGCCCAGTCGATGCCCAAGGACAATATTCAGCGCGCGATCGACAAGGCCTCGGGCTCGGACGCCGAGAATTACGAGGAGATCCGCTACGAGGGTTTCGGGCCCGGCGGCGTGGCGCTGATCGTCGAGGCGCTGACCGACAACCGCAACCGCACCGCGACCAACGTCCGCACGATCTTTTCCAAGAACGGCGGCAATTTGGGCGCCGGCGGGAGCGTCAGCCACGGCTTCGAGCGCCTCGGGCTGATCGAATATCCGGCCAGCGCGGGCGACTCCGACAAAGTGCTTGAAGCGGCGATCGAAGCCGGTGCCGAGGACGTCGAATCGGACGACGACGGCCATTGGATCTGGACCAATGTCGCGGGTTTGCACGAGGTCGCGCGAGCGCTGGAGCCGATGCTCGGCGAGGCCGCGGGCGCGAAACTGGCGTGGAAGCCGGCGACCGAGGTCGAGGTGCGCGGCGACGATGCGTCCAACCTGCTCAAGCTGATCGATGCGCTCGACGAGGACGACGACGTCCAGACCGTGTGGGGCAATTACGACGTCCCCGAGGACGAGCTGGAAAAGCTCGCCTGATCGCGCGTTGACCGCGCATGCCGTCGGCCGTCATCCAGTCGTTCGACTATCGCCCCGAGCGACGCGAACTGCTGGTGACCTTCACCACCGGCCGCCGCTACCTTTATTCCGAAGTCCCGCCGGAGCTCGCCGAAGCATTCCGCCTCGCTCTCTCGAAGGGGCGCTTCTTCAACCTGCGGATTCGCGACGACTACGACTATCGCGAGCTAGGCCCGGAGGTTAGGTAGTTCGGGCAGGAGGGGGTGTGGCGAAAATCATTGGTCTCGATCCCGGCCTCGCCTCGACCGGCTGGGGCGTGATCCGGGCCGAGGGCAACCGGCTCGACCATGTCGCCAACGGCCAGATCAAGACCGATCCCTTGATGCCGCTCGCGCAACGCCTGGCGAAGCTTGCCGACGAGCTCGACCGAATCCTCGCCGACCACCAGCCGGCCGCCGCCGCGGCCGAGGAGGTGTTCGTCAACAAGAACCCGCAATCGACGCTGAAGCTCGGCCAGGCGCGCGGCGTGGCGCTGATGTGCGCGGCCCGCGCCGGGATCGCGGTCGGCGAATATGCGCCGGCGCTGGTCAAGAAGGCGCTGGTCGGGACCGGCGGCGCCGACAAGGGCCAGATCCACGCCATGGTCGGGCGGCTGCTTCCCGGCGTCAAGATCGCCGGTCCCGACGCGGCGGATGCGCTGGCGGTGGCGATCACCCACGCGCATCATCTGGCGACCGCACGGCGCATGGCCTAAGGCTGCCGCGTCGATGATCGCCCGCCTCTCCGGACTGCTCGCCGAAGCCGGCGCCGACGGCGCGGTGATCGACGTGGGCGGCGTCGGTTATCTCGTCCAGTGCAGCGGCAAGACGCTCGACGCGCTCGGTCCGATCGGCGGCGAGGTGCTGCTGCTGACCGAGCTCCAGGTCCGCGAGGACGCCTGGACCCTGTTCGGCTTCGGCTCGACCGCCGAGCGCGACTCGTTCCGCGCCCTGACCTCGATCCAGGGCGTCGGCGGCCGCCTCGCCCTCGCGATCCTGTCGGTCCTCGCGCCCGACGAGCTGGCCCGCGCCGTCGCCCAGGAGGACAAGGCGATGATCGGCCGCGCCAACGGCGTCGGCCCCAAGCTCGCCGCACGCATCGCCAATGAGCTGCAGGGTAAGCTCGGCGTGACCGGCCTCGGCGGCGCAGCGCCCGCCCCGCGCGCCGGCGCTGCGGCCGATGCGCTCAGCGCGCTCGCCAATCTCGGGTTCAAGTCGGCCGAGGCCAGCGCCGCGGTCAACGCCGCTCAGGACGAGCTCGGCGCCGACGCGGGCCTCGACGCACTCGTGCGGCTGGCGCTGCGGAAGGCGGCGAAGTGACGATTCCAAACCGGGTCCCGATCGTACTGTTTGCATGCACGCTCAGCCTCGGCGCCAGCAGTAGCGCCACCTCGCCATCCGCCTATCCGCGAACCGTGCGGGAAGTACCCGCGCAATTCCGTGGGGCGTGGGAGACCTTTGGCGATCAAGGCTGCATCCGCGAGGTTAGCTATCGGTTGGAAGCCCGGCGCTTTTACAACTTCGAGGCGTCGTATGACGTTGTGAGCGTCACCCTCCGCTCGCCAACCCTGATTGTTGTGCACACGCGACTTGATCGAGTGCACGGCGGCCCAAAAAACGGATCGTGGACACTTCGGCTGGTCAAAGACGGTAATGCCTTGTCAGGACCAGACGGCAGGCCGCCGTACTATGGGCGTTGCCGATATGGGCAAACGCCTTCTCAGCTGCTCGATCAGGGTGTCAGCCCGCGCGGATGATGAAACGCACCGCATCCTGCCGCTGCGGGCAGCTTAGGGCGACTACCACGGGCGAACCGGTGCGTGTGTCGGTCTGCCATTGCCTCCACTGCAAGAAGCGATCGGGCAGCGCATTCGCTGTCCAGGCGCGCTGGCCAGCCGAGCAGGTGACCATCGAGGGCCATTCGAAGGCTCACGTCCACACCGCCGACAGCGGCAACCCCATCACCTTCCATTTCTGTCCCGACTGCGGGTCGGACGTGCATTATGAGATCGACGGCAAATTCGACGGGCTGGTCGCAATCCCGCTGGGCGCGTTCGACGATCCCAATTCGCTGACGCCGCGCTTCTCGGTGTGGGAGCATCGCAAGTGCGACTGGGTCGAGATTTCAGGCGAGGTCGAGCACTCGGACTAGCTCGTCACCCCCACGGGAAATCGGCTAGCCGCCCCACGCCTCGCGGTAGACGCGCAGGAAATTGCCGCCCATCAATTTCTCGAGCCGCGCCTCGCTCCAGCCGCGCTTCTGCAGGTCCGATGCGAAGCGACGGTAGCGGTCGACGCTGTTGAAATCGGCGAGGTAGGGATAGACTCCGATCGCCTCGCCGGGGGCGGCGATCCCGGCCTTGATGCGGGACGCCTGCCACTCGTCGAGCTTCCTTTTCGACTCCGGGGTCAGTTCCAGCGGCAGCACGCCATTGTCGGTGCCGATCCCGACATGGTCCTCGCCGGCGATTTTCACGACATGCTCGACGTGGGCGATCAGGTCGGCGCCCTTGGGATGGCTGTCGAGGGTCAGAAACGGCATGAAATAGACGCCGATCACGCCGCCCTTGTCGGCGACGGCGCGGATGGTCTCGTCGCCGGTGTTGCGCGGATGGTCGGCCAGCGCCCGCGCGCCGGTGTGGCTGATCACCAGCGGCCGCTTGGCGAAGGCCGCGGCCTCGGCCATCGTCCGCGCCCCGCCGTGGGCGAGGTCGAGCAGCAGCTTCTCCGCCTCGACCCGTTCGATCGTCGCCTTGCCAAGCTTGGTCAGCCCGCCGTTGCGCGGCTCGAGCGACCCGTCGCCGGCGAGGTTGCCGTTGTTGTAGGTCAGTTGGACGGTCATCACCCCGTCTTTCTTGAGCTGGGCGAGGCGATCGAGGTCCGGGCTGACCATCGACGAGTCCTGCGTGCCCCACAGCCACGCGAACTTCTTCTCGCGTTTGGCCTTGAGGATGTCGGCCGCGGTCCGCACGCGCTGCAGCCGGTCGGGGTTGGCGTTGAAGATATTCAGCTTGGCGGCGATGTCCTTCTGATAATCGCCCCACGGATCCGTCACGTTGCCGACCGGGAAGACCGTATCGCGAAGCAGGGTGACGCCGGTTCCCATCATCTCGGTCCAGGCGCGGTCGCCCAGGCGCAGCTGATCGTCCGGGCTGTACGGGTCCGACATCCCGCCGAGCGCGTCGATGACGATCGCCTTGTCGTACCACGACGCCGCGGCGGGCTTTCTGGCCAAGGCCGGGCCGGCCGCAAGCGTCGCCGCCGCTCCCGTCATCATGGTTCTCCGATCGAGCAACATTCGCCTCTCCCCGTTCGCCGCTTGTCGTCGGGCCGAGCTTCTGCGAATCAACGGCAGATGGCAACCGACCCCGCCCGGATCACGACGCCCGAGCGGACGGCCGAGGACGCGGACGCGGCGCTTCGGCCGAAGAGCCTCGACGAGTTCATCGGCCAACAGTCGGCGCGCGAGAACCTCCGCGTCTTCGTCCACGCCGCGAAGAGCCGCGGCGAGGCGCTCGACCATGTCCTGCTCCACGGCCCGCCGGGACTCGGCAAGACCACGCTCGCCGGGATCCTGGCGCGCGAGATGGGCGTCGGCTTCCGCGCCACTTCGGGCCCGGTAATCGCCAAGTCCGGCGATCTCGCGGCGCTGCTCACCAACCTCGAGGACGGCGACGTCCTGTTCATCGACGAGATCCACCGCCTCGCTCCGGCGGTCGAGGAGATACTCTATCCGGCGATGGAGGACCGGGCGCTCGACCTGATGATCGGCGAGGGCCCCTCGGCCCGCTCCGTCCGAATCGACCTTCCCAAATTCACCCTGATCGGCGCGACCACCCGGCAGGGGCTGATCACCACCCCGCTGCGCGACCGCTTCGGCATTCCGGTGCGGCTCACCTTCTATTCGGTCGCGGAGCTCGAGCAGGTCGTCCGCCGCGCCGCGCGGCTGCTCGGCCTCACGCTCACCGAGGACGGCGCCCGGGAAGTGGCGCGCCGCGCGCGGGGGACACCGCGGGTGGCCGGGCGGCTGCTGCGCCGGGTTCGCGATTTCGCCCATGCGGCGGACTCGCCGGCGATCGATGCCGAAGTTGCCGACCGGGCGCTGACCCGGCTGGAAATCGATAGGCTCGGGCTCGATGCAATGGACCGGCGT
>DASRAY010000096.1:0-4425 GCA_035637935.1 Sphingomicrobium sp. | reverse complement strand
TCGCGTGCGGACGCGACTCATCATGGCCCTGATTGGCCCCACTCCGCAGGAGTCGCCCAATGCTGCCCACGCCAAACTCCAATGTGAGCGCCCGCGATACCTGCGTCGTGGTTTAAATTCGGTTAGGTTCGGATGTTAAAGATTGCCCGAGGTCGAGCAGCGCTTCGGCCTTGGGCTACGACCCGTCATGGCTGTTCCACGGCCATCATTGCGTCGAGCCGTGAGGCGTACGTCCTAGACCTGGCTCGGATAAATGGTCGGCGGGGCGTCGTTGAACGCCTTGACCAGGGTGATTGGGCCCTTGGCGATCATGTCCCAGTGGTGGCCGTCGAGATCGTCGAGCATCCACGCGCCGATGGCGCCGCAGAGCAGCCAGACGAAGACAGCTACGCCGACGAACAATTTCATCGCGAGCTCCCGAGCAAGCGGCCGCATGCAACCACGTTTTGTAACCTGAAGCAATGTGAGAGAATCGCCGCGGCGGCCGCTCCCCGATGCCGCGGCGCTCAGGCCTCGCCGATTTCCTGCAGCCGTTCCTCGAGGGTCGCGAGGCGGCGCTCGATATTTTCGATCAGCAGCGCGAGCTCGGGCTCGGGCAGGTGGGTCGTCCGGCCGCGGCGATGGTCGCGGAGCGCGCCCAGGAGCTGCGCCCGATCGCGCAACAAGCGTCCCTTGCTGACCTGCCGCTGTCCCACCGACCCGGTCAGTGCGGCGAGCGGCCGGGCTGGTTCACCGCGCCGCCGGCTGCCGCGTCAGATGGCAAGGCCGGGATCGCCCTCGAGCACCTCGGTCGCCAGCCGCGGCCGCTCGCCCGGCCGCCACAGCCGCGCGGTGTGCGCGACCCGGTAGCGCAAGGGCCCGCCGTCGGGCCGGTCGCTGCGGGTCACCGGGCGCGGGATGCAGACGAACTCGGTCCGCATCTCGTCCTCGGTCAGCCGAACCTTGGCATAGCCATGACCGCCGGCATCGATGAATTCGAGGTGCGGGGAGAGTTCCGGATTGGAAAGCGCCCGCGCCTTCTCGAGGTCGAATGATTTGGCATATTCGAGGGCCGAGCGGACGCCGTGCTTAAGCATCATGTTGTACGTACACACGATTTTTCCGTCGGGGCGGTCGGCGAGATAGAGCGGGCGCATCGTTCTGTCCTTCTTGAACCCGTGCTCCCATGCTTCCTGGCCGCCTGGGCTGACCAGCGACCCGCCGACAAAGCTTAAGCCCACAGGCTCATACTTGCGGGGCGGAAGGGCCGCCGCCGCATAGCCGGCCCAGAAGCTGTGACGGTCGCCTGACACGATCGCGAAGCCGGTGATCTTCGCGTCGCGGATGAGATCATAGATTTCTGCCCGCTCGGCATAGGCAGCCCCGTAATCGTCGGTACGGGATATGGCGTAGGTGTCCGACGGCCACGCAGTCTTCACCATCTCGGGCGGCAAGTTCTGTGGGTCGGTCCGATCGTCGAGCGCTCCCAGCGAATTGCCCCAGATTTTCCAGGTCGCGGTCGCCTTGCGCAACTGCTCCTTGAACCATGCTTTCTGCTCGACACCGAGGATCGTCCGCGGTGGCTTATCCTTGCTCGGGTTGGGAATGCGCGCATTCCGGAAATGGAGCTCGGCCGGCGGATTGCCGCCGTTGTAGGCACGTCCGAGATCGAGCGCGATCATCGCTTCCTCGGAGAACATGCCGTTGAAGCTGGGATCGAAGATTTTGACAATGTCGTCGGCGTTGCTTGGATCCTCCCCGCAAAAGCTGTGCTGGTCGGTAAGGATCAGGTCGAGGTGCTTGCCGTAGCGGAGCGCGCGATAAGCGATCAGGCTGTTGATCGCGGCCAGGTTGTTGGGCTCGATTCCGAGGCCGTTAGCGTCCCACTCTTTGATCTCGACGTTCTTCACCGGGACTGAGCCGAAGGTGTCGAAAGTCCCGCTCGGCGCCTTCACGCGCGCCGGAATATATTCGAACCAGGCCTGGTTTGCCGCGACCTTGATGGTCTGGCCCGGCCGGGGCGCGCCGCCCGCCTGCTGGATGCTTTGCCGGCCCTGCCAGGAGAATTCGTGATTGTCCCACATGGCGACGAACGGCCAGCGGGCGCGTGCGTCCTGGAGATCGGGGTCGGCGAGATAGCCCTTGTAGACCGCGCGATAACCGTCGAGCGTCAGCGGATAATGAAAGTTGCTGACCTTCGCACCGTCAGGGATGCGGCACACTTCATAAACGATCCGGTCGTAACGCGTCTTCACTTCGTCGGGATATTCGACGATCTCATAGATGAAGTCGCCGAGGTGGAGCACGAAACCGAGCTGCTCCGCCGCGGGCGCGCGCTCGTCCTCGAAGATCATCCGGCGATAGGCGTTTAGCTTGCCTTCGTTGACGTCCTGGCAGCTGACGAACGCAAAATTGACCGCGCGCAGATCATTCGCCGCCGGGGCGGTGATCGTCCGGCCGATCCGGCTGCCGTTCCCCTCGCTGTCGGTGAAGCGATACCAGTAAGTGCGGGCCGGCTTGAGGCCGCCGACCAGCACCCGGGCCGTCCAGTCGGCGGCCTGCGACACCGGCGCCGGCGCATGCGCGACCACCCGATGAAAGGCCTCGTCCTCAGCCACCTCGACCGTCAGCAGCTGGTGCTCGCCGCTCGCGAACGGGCGGCGGGTCCACAGGATCACGCTGCTCGAATCCGGATCGCCCGATGCGACTCCCTCAGGGAACAGGTCGCGCCGCTCGCGCCAGCGGACCCGCGACGCGCGGACCGCCCCGCCCCACGCGGCAGACGCACCGAGCGCCGCTGCGGCCTGGATGAAGTGACGGCGGTTAAGTGCCATGGAGCCCCTCCGGCGCAGGGTCGTGACCGCGCGGCCGGCGCGACTCCATCCGAAAACGACAGACGCCCGGTGCGTTCGACGAATGCGCTTGACCCCGTCGCGAATCATATCTAAACCGTACTGTACAGTTTCACGATTCGCTGCCGGACAGGGGAAACGGATCCGGCGATCGAATCGGCATCGCGAGCTTCGAGAGGGCCGCTGCGAGCGGAACGAGTTCGCCTGCCCGCGCCACACGCGCGGGGCGGGCGCAGTGCGCGTGCCTTTCGAACGTCAACAGGAGGAATGTAAGACAATGAGAACGTACGGTTATTCACGACGCGCCGCGGGTCTTGCCGGCGGCGGATTTTCGATCCTCGCGCTGGCAGCCGCGGCGACCGCGACCGCGGCCATGATGGCCCCCGGCGCGGCCGACGCGCGCGGGTTCGGCGGCGGCGGATTCCGCGGCGGGGCCGGGTTCAGCGGCTTCCAGCGACCCTCAGGCATGCAGCGCCCGTCCGGAGCGCAGCGGCCCGCCAACGGCAGCCAGCGCCCGGCCAATGCCGGCAACCGCTCCGGGAACACCGGAGTCGCAGGCAATGGCGCCAACAGCGGCAACACCAGCCGCACCAAAACTGCGGCCAACAGCGGCAACCGCGCCAACACCAACACCGGCACGGTCGGCAGCGGCAACGGCAACACCGCCTACACCAACACCGGCAACACCGGCGTGGTCGGCAGCGGCAACGTCAACACCGGCAACGTCGCGGTCGGCAATGACGTCGACGTCAACGTCAACGGCGGCGCTTTCGGCTATCCCTACTATGGCTCCGGTGCCGCTTATGCGACCGGCGTGGCGGTCGGCGCGACCACCAGCGCCGTCGCCTACGGCACGGCCTATTCGTCGATCCCGGCGTCGAGCTGCTCGGCCACCGTCTATGGCGGCGTCAGCTACTATCGCTGCGGATCGACCTGGTACCAGGTCAGGTACCAGGGCGGCAGCACGACCTACGTCGTCGTCACCGATCCGACCCGGTAAGCGTCGAACCCGCCGGCTCCCTCGCCGGCGGGTTCCTTTTCCTCGGCGCTCCCGACTTGCTATAGGGCGAGTGCAACGCAGGGAGTCGCGCATGACCGGCATTCTCGACAAGTTCCACGTCGAACACGGCGCCAACGGCGCCCGCGTGCTGGCCCGCTCGCTCGAGCTCACCGGCTATTGCACCGACGACCGCGAGATCGAGACGATGGTCGAGATGCTCAAGGACGACCTCGACGCCTGCGCCAGGGAGATGAAACGCCTGCGCGCCGCCAACCTCCGCGGCGCTTTGTTCGAAGGCTGGCCGAAAAACGCCTGACGGGGATGGCCAGGAAATCACACCTGACCATCCTGGCACTCGCCGGAGCATCATGGGCTCAGTCGAGCCAGGCGTGTCAGGTCGGACCGACGGAATCCGTCATCCACAGCGCATTGCCACGACACCTGCAGAAGGAACTTTTCGTAGCACGAGTGATCATCGGACCTGGCAACGATGAGCAGCTCTTTCGTCGCGGGATTCGGGCCCGCGTTGTCGAAGTTGTCCAGGGCCCCGCCGGCATACGGCACGTTCTCGTCCGCCAAAGCCTCTGGAGTTCA
>DASRAY010000095.1:0-15934 GCA_035637935.1 Sphingomicrobium sp. | reverse complement strand
ATCTTCATCTGGGCCGGGGTCGTGTTCTGTGCCTCGTCCAGGATGGCGAAGCAGTGCGCGAGGGTCCGGCCCCGCATGAAGGCGAGCGGCGCGATCTCGATCTCGCCGCTGGCGATGCGCCGCTCGACCTGCTCGGTCGGGAGCATGTCGTAGAGCGCGTCGTAGAGGGGGCGGAGATAGGGATCGACCTTCTCCTTCATGTCACCGGGCAGGAACCCGAGGCGTTCGCCAGCTTCGACCGCTGGGCGCGACAGGATCAGGCGATCGACGCTGCCGGTGATGAGCTGCGACACCGCCTGCGCGACCGCGAGATAGGTCTTGCCGGTGCCGGCGGGGCCGAGGCCGAAGATCATGTCGTCGCGGGATGGCGCCTCCATGTACGGCGTCTGCATCGCCGAGCGCGGGACGATGGTCTTCTTGCGCGTCCGGATCATCACCTTCGGCGCCGACGTCACTTCCTCGGTGATGATCCCGTCGAGGTGAGGCTGGGCGGCCATTCCGAGCACCGCTTCGACCGCCTCGGCGTCGACGTCGTGGCCGCTGTCGAGCCGGTTGTAGAGGCCGATCAGGACGTCGCGGGCGCGTGCTGCAGCGTCGGGATCGCCCTCGATCTGAACCTTGTTGCCGCGCGCCGCGATGTGCACGCCAAGCCGGTTCTCGATGGTGATCAGGTGCCGGTCATAATCGCCGAACAGCGGCCCGAGCAGGTAGGGCTGCTCGAACTCGAGCTCGAGGCGGGCGGTGTCTGGAACGGCGGCGAGGTCGCGACGGGCCATCAGGCGGCCGCTTTCCGGCGGATTACTCCCGCCATGCTGTTGGCTCCGGCGGCAACCAAAGTCACGTCGACGATGTCGCCCGGAGCGGCGTCCGTTTCGACATGGACCGACTGCAGCCAGGGCGAGCGGCCGATCATCTGGCCGTCATGCCTGCCCCGGCGTTCGATCAGCACCTGGGTGTCGACCCCGATCTTGGAACGATTGAAAGCCAGCTGGTGAACACTGATCCGCTCCTGCAGCCGGCGGAGCCGGTCATCCATGACGTCGCGGGGAATCTGATCCTCCATGGTCGCGGCCGGGGTCCCGGGCCGAGCGCTATATTTGAACGAATAAGCCGCGGCGTAGCCGACCGCGTCGACGATCCGCAAAGTCGCCTCGAAATCCTCCGCGGTCTCGCCGGGGAAGCCGACGATGAAGTCGCCGCTAAGGGCGATGTCGGGACGGGCCGCGCGCACCTTCTCTAGTATCGCGAGATATGTTTCGGCGCTGTGGCTGCGGTTCATCGCCTTGAGGACGCGGTTGCTGCCCGACTGCACCGGCAGGTGCAGGTACGGCATCAGCTTGTCGACCTCGCCATGGGCGGCGACGAGCGCGTCGGTCATGTCGGCGGGATGGCTGGTGGTGTAGCGAATCCGCTCGAGGCCATCGATCCTGGCCAGGGCGCGGATCAGGTCGGCGAGGCCGCGCCCGCCGTCGGCCCAGGCATTCACGTTCTGGCCGAGCAGGACGATCTCGCGCGCGCCGGCGTCGACGAGAGCCCTCGCTTCGGCGAGGATGTCGCCCTCCGGCCGCGAAATCTCGGCGCCACGGGTGTAGGGGACGACGCAATAGGTGCAGAATTTGTCGCACCCTTCCTGGACGGTGAGGAAGGCGCTCGGATTGGCCCGGCGCCGCGCCGGGAAGGCGTCGAACTTGCTGATCGCCGGCATGTCGGTGTCGACCGGCCGCGCGCCGCGCGCCGCCGCGGCGACCATCTCGGGCAGCCGGTGGTAGGCCTGCGGGCCGACGACGATGTCGATCAGCGGCGAGCGGCGCCTGGCTTCCGCGCCCTCGGCCTGCGCGACGCAGCCGGCGAGCGCGATCAGCGGCTTGGATCCGTCCTCGCGCTGCACACGGCCGACCTCGGAATAAGCCTTCTCCGCCGCTTTCTCGCGGATGTGGCAGGTGTTGAGCACGACCAGGTCGGCGTCGTCGCCTTCGGCAGCCCCACTCATGCCCTGCGCGCCGAGCAGCTCGGCCATCCGCTCCCCGTCATAGACGTTCATCTGGCAGCCGAAGCTTTTGATTTTGAAAGTCTTGGGAGTCATTCGCTCAAGCCTATAGGCGACCCCGCGCCCAACTTGAAGCCGAGCGACGCGGCGATCGCCGTGCGTGCCGCAGCAGCGAGCTGCTTGCGGTCGCCCGAGCGGTCGAGCGGCTCGAGCAGCCGGACCGTCACCGGCAGCGTGCCGCGCCGCCCGAGGATCCGCAGGACATTGTGCATCCCGGCTTCATGCCACCAGCCGACCTCGGCCCGGGCCGCGCCATAGTCGATCGCAACCGGCCGGAGCACGACGTCCTGCGCCGCGTAATTGGCCGCCTCGAGCAGGGTAGAGCGGAACGGCAGCAGGTGCGTGCCGGGACCGGTCGTCGCCTCGGGGAAGACGGTCACCGGTTTCTCCCCCTCGAGCGATTTGGCGAGGGCGATCGCCTGGTCTTTCGCGCCGCGGATGTCGGTGCGTCGAACGTAGACGGTGGCATTCTGGTCGGCGAGCCAGTGGAGCAGGCCATGGCCGAGCTCGTCCTTCGACACGAACGCGCAGTCGGTCGCTCCGGCGAGAATCACGATGTCGAGCCAGCTGGTGTGATTGGCGAGGATCAACGTATGGCGCCCGGCCGGCCGGCCGGCCGTGCTGACGCGCGCCCCGCAAATCCACGCCGCCGCGGCGAGGAACCGCCGGGGCCAGGGCGACCGCCCGAGCAGCAGCCTGGTCGCGAGATGGATCGGCGCGCATCCGGCGAACAGCAGCAACAGCCCGGCGATGCGCAGCGCCGCCCGCAGGCTCAATCGCGCGGGGGCCACCTTAGCGGTCGCGGTCGAGCCTGACGCCGTACAGCTCCATGCGATGGTCGACGAGGCGGAAGCCGAGCCGCTGGGCGATGCGCTTCTGCAATTCCTCGAGCTCGTCATCGACGAACTCGATGACGTTGCCGGTCTCGACGTCGATCAGATGGTCGTGATGGGTCTCGGACGCCGCTTCGTAGCGCGAGCGGCCGTCGCCGAACTCGTGCCGCTCCAGGATCCCCGCCTCCTCGAACAGCCGCACCGTTCGGTAGACGGTGGCGATCGAAATGTTGGAGTCGATCGCCGCCGCGCGGGCATGGAGGGTCTCGACGTCGGGATGGTCCTCGCTGTCGCCGAGCACGCGGGCGATCACCTTGCGCTGCTCGGTGATCCGTAAGCCCTTGTCGGCGCACAAGGCCTCGATGTCGATGGTGCGGGTCATGGCACCAAGTTAAGCGCCGCCGCGGGCGCGGTAAAGATGAGCCGACGCCATCATTGCGCGCTGCGGAAGGCCGGCTGCCCCCAACTTCAAGGCGGCGTCAAGTATTCGACGATCGCGATTCGAGCAAAAACAGGCACTTCGCTCGCCTTGACTTGCCTTTACCATCGGTCAAACTTTGCCGTGCCGAATCGGGTGACCGTCAGCGTTTCCGTGGCGGCTGCTTGTTCAAAACGGGAGACTCAGGCGGACGTGGATGCTGCCCGGTGGCGCTTGCGTGCGGCCTTGTGGGCCGCTGCGCTTTTGGCGGCGGTTGTGCCGCTCGAGGCCTGTGCCGCTGGGCCAAGTGATGGCCGTCCGGCCGCGACCGCCCTGACTGCGCCAACCACCACCTCGCGAATGCCCGATTTCCCGTCGGCAGCGGTGATCACCGAAGCCTATCACCGGTGGGCGAACTGGGCGTGCGGACCATTGATCGACGTGTGCGAATCGGCGGACGTCGTCCCCCTCTCTGCGTTGAAGGTGACCAACATCTCGTGCCGGTCCTTCCCGTCAAGGACCAGGTGCCGGTTCTCACTCGCCGAATACAACACAACTAAAACCTGCGTCGGATACTTCATCGCCCCAAACCAGCAAGGAAATTTGGGCTGGGCGACTGAGGCGCAGGACCGGAAGCATAAGGTATTCAGACCGAATATACGCTGCGGGCCAGCACAGCAGTAAAGACTGACGATTGCATGTCCGACATCGACCCAGGCTCAAACGCGCTGACCGCCGCCCTCGCGTGGCTGCAGGGCACGTTGCTCGGCACCGTCGCCACGACCGTCGCCATCGTCGCCGTGGCCGCGGTCGGGTTCCTGATGCTGACCGGGCGGATCGACGTGCGCCGCGCGGCGCAGGTGGTGCTGGGCTGCTTCATCATCTTCGGCGCCTCGACCATCGCCGGTGGGATCATCGGCGCGCTGCAGGGCGGGGACGGCGAGCCCGCAACCGCCCGCGCCGCGCCGCCGCCGCCCGCGCTGCCGCCTCCCGCCGCGCTTCAGCAGGCCTCGCAAAGTCCCTACGATCCCTACGCCGGAGCGGCCGTTCCCCAGCGCTGAGCGATAGGAAAAATTCCTATTAAACCGCGAAATTTTGATCCAAATCCGCGGTTGGCAAACGCGTTTTGCTGACGCACTATCGGCCAGCCGAATCGCCCCGGGGGAGACCAACCTTCGATGTCGAACGGCATTCGTGCTGCCGCGCTCGCGGCGGTCATTTCCACCTTACTCGCGGCGCCCGGCTCGGCGCAGGATAGTTTCGCCGACCCGCAGGGCTCGGGCGTGCTGGTGTCGGCGGTCAACTGGTTGTCCGGGACCTTGCTCGGGACGATCGCCACGGTGGTCGCGGTGATCGCGGTCGCCGCGGTCGGCTTCATGATGCTGACCGGCCGGATCAACTGGCGCTACGGAGTGACCGTCATCCTCGGCTGCTTCGTCCTGTTCGGCGCGTCGAGCATCGTCGCCGGCATCCACGCCACCGCCACCCTCGGCCAGTGAGCGGGGTCGAGTGAGCGCCGGGCTCGAGCGCGATACGCTGTTCGTCGGCCTGACCCGGCCGCAGATGTTCGCCGGAGTCACCTACAGCATCTTCGTCGCCAACGTGGTCGTCGCGACCGAGCTGTTCCTGGTCTTCAAGTCGCTGTGGGTGATCGCGGCCGCGCTGGTCCTGCACGGGGCCGGCATGCTCCTGTGCCTCAAGGAGCCGCGGATCTTCGACCTGTGGCTGGCGCGCGTGTGGAAATGCCCGCGGATCAAGAATTACCGGATCTGGCGATGCAACTCCTACCGGCCCTGACCCGCGACCCGGCGGTTGCCGCGCGCGAGCAGCCGGCCGGCCGCCACCTGCCTTATGCGCGCCACGTCGACGACCATACGATCGAGACCCGCGACGGTCTGTTGCTGCAGGTCATCCAGGTCCGCGGGCTGCTGTTCGAGACGGCCGACGGGGACGAGATCAACTACCGCAAGCGCCTGCGCGACGCCGCACTGCAGGCGATCGGCTCGTCGCGCTTCGCGCTCTACCACCACATCGTCCGGCGCGAGGCCGACATTGCGCTGGGGGCCGACTATCCGGACGCCTTTTCGAGCCGGCTCGACGACGCCTGGCGCTCGCGCCTCGGCACCCGCAAACTGTACGTCAACGACTTGTTCCTGACCCTCGTGCGCCGCCCGCTGCAGGGGAAGATCGGGGCGCTCGACCGGTTGAAACAGCGCTTCGGCAAGCTCGCCGAGCCGCTCGACACCAGCCGCTACGAGCTGCAGCAGCTGGCCCAGGCCCGCGATGCGCTGATCGCCGCTCTGGGCAGCTACGAGCCGCGGCTGCTCGGGGTCTACGACAGCGCCCAGGGCCCGTGCTCCGAGCCGCTCGAATTCCTGTCCTATTTGTTCAACGGCGAGATGCGGCCGGTGCTGCTGCCGTTGCAGGACCTCGGCGACTATCTGCCCTACCGCCGGGTGAGCTTCGGACAGGATGCGATCGAGCTGGGCCGCGCCGGGGCGAGTCCCCGGCAATTCGTCGGCATCGTCTCGGTCAAGGACTATCCCGGCCAGACCGCGCCCGGAATGCTGGACGAGCTGCTGCGCCTGCCGTTCGAGCTGACCGTCGCGCAATCGTTCGGCTTCGTCGAGCGCCAGGCGGCGCTGTCGCGGATGAACCTCGCCCTGCGGCGGATGCGCTCGGCCGAGGATGAGGCGCTGAGCCTGCGCGGCGAGCTGACCGACGCCAAGGACAATGTCGCGGCCGGCCGGGCGGCCTTCGGCGAGCATCACATGACCGTCGCGCTTCGCGCCGGCTCGCCCGACGAGGTCGACGAAGGCCTCGCCGAAGTGCAGGCGGCGCTGGCCGATCTCGGCATCTTGTCGGTGCGCGAGGACATTGCGATCGAGCCCGCGTTCTGGGCGCAGTTTCCGGGCAATTTCAAATATGTCGCACGCCGCGGCCTGATCTCGACCTCGAATTTCGCAGGGCTCGCGAGCTGCCACAATTTCGCGCTCGGCCGGGCGGCCAGCAACCATTGGGGGGATGCGATCACCCTGCTCGAGACGACGGCCGCGGGTCCCTATTTCTTCAATTTCCACCAGGGCGATCTCGGCAATTTCACGGTCATCGGGCCGTCCGGCTCGGGCAAGACCGTCGTGCTCAATTTCCTGCTCGCCCAGGCGCGCAAGATCCGGCCCAGAATCGTGTTCTTCGACAAGGACCGCGGCGCTGAGCTGTTCATTCGGGCGATCGGCGGCCGCTATGACGTGCTGCGGCCGGGCGTCGCCTCCGGCCTCAATCCGCTGCATCTGCCCGACACGCCGGCGAACCGCCGCTTCGTCACCGACTGGATCGGCGTGCTGGCGGGCGGAGCCGACGGCGACGAGCTCGCCCGGATCAGCGATGCGGTCGCGGCCAATTACGAGCAGCCGAGCGAGCATCGTCGCCTGCGCTACATCGTCGAGCTGTTCCGCGGCGGCGCCCGGCCGCATGGCACCGACCTCTGGTCGCGCCTCAGGCCGTGGTGGGGCGACGCCGAGCGCGCCTGGCTGTTCGATAACGAACAGGACTTGACCGACCCCGGCGCGGAGTCGGTTGGCTTCGACATGACCCAGCTGCTCGACGACCCGGTCGTTCGCACGCCGGCGATGATGTACCTGTTTCACCGCGTCGAGGAGCGGCTCGACGGCAGCCCCGCGATCATCGTCGTCGACGAGGGTTGGAAGGCGCTCGACGACGACGTCTTCGTCCGGGTGATCAAGGATTGGGAAAAGACGATCCGCAAGCGCAACGGCATCGTCGGCTTCGCCACCCAAAGCGCCCAGGACGCGCTCGAGAGCAAGATCGCCAGCGCGATCATCGAGCAGGCGGCGACCCAGATCTTCATGTCCAATCCGAAGGCTCAGGCCGCCGAATATATCGACGGCTTCGGCCTCACCGAGCACGAGCTCGAGCTGGTGCGCACGATTCCCGACACGGCCCATTGCTTCCTGGTGAAGCACGGCAAGGACAGCGTCGTCGCGCGCCTCAACCTGACCGGGGAAAAGGAGCTTTTGACGGTGCTCTCGGGCCGCGAGCGGACGGTTCGGCTGCTCGACGAAATCCGGCTCGAAACCGGGGACGATCCGGCGGCGTGGCTGCCGCGCCTGCTGGAGGTTGCGTGATGGACGCCTGCTCGGCTCTCCCGCAAGCCGCCGGCTTCGTCGGTGCGACGACGGGCTACGTCGACTGCCAGGCCCAGCACCTCGGATCGGGCGCGTGGCAGGCGCTGGCAGCGCCGGGCTCGACACTCACCGTCGTGCTCACCGGCTTCCTGACGATCTTCATCGCCGTAATCGGCTACAATCTCCTGTTCGGGCGCGTGATGAGCGTGCGCGAGGGCACCCTCGCGTTCGTGAAGATCGGAGCGGTGTTCGCGCTGGCGACCAGCTGGCCGGCCTATCGGACCCTGGTCTATGATCTCGTCACGGACGGACCGGCGCAGCTGGTCGCCGAAATCGGGCCGGCCGCCGGCATCGTCGGCTCCGACGGGACGCTGCTTCAGCGGCTGGACCTGACCGACCGCGCCCTCGCGCAGCTCGCCCTTCTCGGTCCGGGCAGCCCGCCGCCTGGGTCGATGTCGGAGAGTGTTCCGCCACCCTTCGCCGGCTTCAATGCGTTCGCGATCGGCGGATCGAGAATTCTGTTCCTGCTGACTGCGGTCGGTGCGCTGGCTGCGGTGCGGGTGGTCGCGGGCCTGATGCTCGCGCTCGGGCCGTTCTTCATCGCCTTCCTGATGTTCGATTCGACCCGGAGCCTGTTCGAAGGATGGATTCGGGTCATTGCCGGAGTGGCCCTGGTGGCGATCGGCGTGACGATCGTTCTCGGGCTCGAGCTGGCGCTTCTCGAGCCGTGGCTCGGCGGCGTGCTGGCCCGGCGCATGGCCGGCGAGGCCGTGCCGACTGCCCCGACCGAGCTGTTCGTGCTCGTGACCCTGTTCACGATCGTCGTCGTGGCCGCGATCTACGGGTGCGCCCGGGTCGCTCGCGCGTTCCGGATGTCGGCCGGATCGAGCCTGATTCCGCCTGGGCCGCGCGCGACCCACACGGCCGAACGGTCGATGAGCTCGAACCGGCAGTCCGCGGTCGCCGCGGCCGAAGCGGAGCGGACCCGGGCGGCGCAGGTCGCGAGCCTCTTGATGACGACCAGCCGGCGCGAAAGTTCGGCCGGCAATCCGGGCGCTTCGCTGGCCCCGGCCCGGCCGTCGATCGTGGAAAGAAATTCGGAGCACCGATCATCGCTTGCTCCGGTCGGGCGAACCTTCGCTCGCCGATCGACCTCGCGAGTGTCGGCCCGGGCAGCCAGGCGGGATATGAGCGCATGAATGAGCACAGCCGCGAAGCGCTTGACGCTTATTACGCCGAGGCCGCCAGCTGGAACCGCGACCGCGTGCAAGCCATTCGCTCATCGCACCGAATTGCGTGGTGGATCGCGGGCATCGCGACCGCGCTTGCCCTGCTCGAGGGGCTCGCGCTGGTGCTGCTCATGCCGCTGAAGACGGTCGAGCCCTATACGCTGATGGTCGACCGGACCACCGGCTATGTGCAGGCGCTGAAGCCGCTCGACAAAGCGACCGTCGCCCCTGATGCCGCGCTGACCCAGTCGTTCCTCGTCCAATATGTGATTGCGCGCGAGGGTTTCGACATGGCTACGCTCAACGCAAATTACCGCAAGGTGGCGCTGTTCTCGTCCGGAGCGGCTCGGACCGGCTACCTCCAGACGATCCAGGTCTCCAATCCGCAGAGCCCGGTCGTTCTATATCCGCGGTCCACCGTCATCGGCGCTCGAGTGAAGAGCGTTTCGCCGATCGGCAACAACGCGGCGCTGGTTCGGTTCGACGTGGTCCGGACCGATGCGGGAGCCCAGCCGCAGCCGGCCAGCCCGTGGGTGGCGGTGGTCCGCTATCGCTATTCGACCGAGCCGATGAAGCTCGAAGACCGGTTCGTGAATCCGCTGGGGTTCCAGGTCACCAGCTACCGCCGGGATCCGGAAGCCGTTCCGCCCAGCGCGGCCACACCGCCAGCCGCCGCGCCGGCCGCAAATGCCGCTCCGCCTCCTTATTATGCGCCGGCCGCACAGCCGCAGCAGTCCGGAGCCGCCCGATGACGATGGCCCCGGGCATGGGCTTGCTTCTGGCCCTGCTCGCCAGCATGGCCTCGGCGCAGGTCCAGCCGGTGCCCGGAGCCGGCGATCCGCACCTGCAGGTGATCGACTACGGGGCCGGACAGATCGTCCAGCTGCGCGGATCGCCCGGCTATCAATTGATGGTCGAGCTGTCGCCCGACGAGCAGGTGCAAAGCGTGGCGCTCGGCGACAGTTCGGCGTGGCAGGTCAGCGTCAACAAGGCCGGCGACCGGCTGTTTCTCAAGCCGGGGCAGGCCGGCGCCGCCACGAACATGACCGTGGTGACGTCGGTCCGGACTTACGCCTTCGATCTCTTCGCCCTCGATGTCCCGACGCCCGACATGCCGTACGCCGTGCAGTTCCGGTACCCGACGCCCAAGGCGGTGCGTGACGATGGCGAGTATGTCGACGTCTCCGCGGCCTCCCGCCGACTCAGCAAATATCGGATCACCGGCGATCGGCTGCTTCAGCCCAGCTCGGTGACGGACGACGGGCAGCGCACCTACATCAGCTGGCCGAGAGGGGCGTCGATCCCCGCCATTTACACGGTCGATCGCGCGGGCAACGAAGTGCTCGTCAACGGCATGATGGGCACCGACGACGTCTACGTAGTCGACGGCGCGCCGCAGCTGCTGACGTTCCGGATCGATCGCGCGGTTGCCAGGGCCATGCGAATCAATCCGCGAAGGAGCCGCTGATGCCTGTCACCGAAATCGGCGACCCGCGGCTCCAGGCCCTGTTCGGTGTGAACGACCCGCGCGACGCCGGCGTAAGGCCGACGGTGCGATTGCCCGGCAACGGCATGTCGCCGGCCCTGTTCGCGCTTGGGCTGCTGGTGTTCGGCATCATCCTGTTCGCGTTGCTCGACGCGCGCCGCGCGAACCGGACGGAGCCTTCGGTGCGGAGCCGGGCCCCGGATTCGGCGCCCACTTCGTTCGACGTGCAGCCGCTCTACATTCCGCCCGCGCCTCAGGTCCTTCCGCGGCCGCAGGAAAGCGACAAGCCGGCGCCGGCAGTGACCGTGCTGCCGGCCCCGGCTCCGACCGTGAAGGCTGCGCCGCCGCAGGTGGTCTATGCGCCGCAACCGGCACCATTGCTTGCGCCGCCGCCCGCCCCGCTGCCGCAGCCCCGAACCTCTGCCGGCGCACCGCTGGTGATCGATTCCGGAACTGCGGCGGCGGGAGCGGCTCCCGGCGGCCGGGCGCAGTCGGCAGTCGTGCCGGGACAGGCGATCAGCCGCGTGCGCGCCAGCACGTTCGACAACCGCTCGACGACCGTTCCCCAAGGATATCTGATCCCCGCCGTCCTCGAAACCGGCTTCGATTCGACCAGGCCCGGCTTTGCCCGCGCGGTCGTGTCGCGGGACGTGCGCGGCTTCGACGGCAAACATGTCCTGATCCCGCGCGGCAGCCGGTTGATCGGCGTCTATCGCTCCGAAGTGGGGCAGGCCCAGCGCCGGGCGATCATAACCTGGACTCGCCTGATCCGCCCGGACGGCATGACCATCGCGCTCGACTCTCCGGCCGTCGACACTCTCGGCGGCGGCGGCGTCCCGGCTTCGGTCAACACCCATTTCTTCCAGCGCCTCGGCGACTCGCTCCTTCAGTCGACATTCGAGATCGGCCGAGCCCTTGCGGGCCGTGCAGTCACCGGACCGGTGGTCGTTCTGTCCGGCACCGCAACCGCCTCGGCCGGCCAGGTTGTTCCGAGCAGCGACTACGTGCCGACGCTGAAGGTGCGGCCGGGCAAGAGCATCAGCGTGTTTGTTGCGCATGATCTCGACTTCAGCGCCGCCGGGACTCCAAGATGAGCACGGCCGCGAGGGAGGTTGTTCCGTCCGGCATCTATCTGAAGTCCTGTCTCGCCCCATTCGCAACGGCGCTCAGTCGCCCGGACGTCACCGACATCTACGTCAATCGTCCCGGCGAGCTGTGGATCGAGACGCTCGGCGGCGCCATCGAGCGCCAGGAGGACCCGGCGCTGAGCGAACTGGTGCTGGCGCGGCTGGCACGGCAGATCGCAGCGCTGACCCATCAGGGCGTCAGCCGTGAGCACCCGCTGCTCGCCGCGACCTTGCCTGACGGGTCGCGGATCCAAGTGGTTGCGCCGCCGGCTACGCGCGGCCCGCTTGCGCTCGCGATCCGGCGCCAGGTCGCCGCGTCGCTGACGCTTCAGGATTATGCGGCCGGCGGGCATTTCGCCACGACGAAGACCAGCGCGTCACGCTGCCCGGATGACGAAGGACTGCGTCAGCTCGTAACCCAACTCCGCTTCGTCGAGGCCCTCGCCATGGCGGTGCGGACACGCAAGAACATCGTGGTCTCGGGCGGCACCTCCAGCGGCAAGACGACGTTTCTCAACGCGCTGCTCCGCGAGGTCCCGGGCGACGAGCGGTTGATCCTGATCGAGGACACGCCCGAGCTGAATGTCCACCACGACAATTGCATCGGTCTGGTGAGTGTGCGCGGCGAGCTCGGTGAAGCAAGGGTGACGACCAACGATCTGGTCTCTGCCGCGCTCCGCATGAGGCCCGATCGCATCGTGTTGGGTGAGCTGCGCGGGCCGGAAGCCTTCGCCTTCTTGCGGGCGGTCAATTCGGGGCATCCCGGGTCGATGACGACGATCCACGCCGACTCGCCGCAATCGGCCATTGAGCAACTCGTCATGCTGGTGCTGCACGGCGGAACCCGGTTGAGCCGGGCGGATGTGCGCCATTATGTCGAAGATTCGGTCGATATGTTCGTGCAGCTGGATCGCACCGACGGGAAGCGCATGATCAGATCCGTCGTCCTGGCCGAGCAATTGAGCCGCGCCGGCTGAGCGTTATGCGCTAATGCATGCCCTGCGCGGCCTGCGCCGCGGCGAGATGACGGTGCCCAGCGTCTGGCAATGTGGTTGGAGGCCCGAGCCGGAATCGAACCGGCGTGCAAGGATTTGCAGTCCTCTGCGTAACCACTCCGCCATCGGGCCGGGAGAGCGAGTGCCGCCCTTTGTGGCGCGCGGGGAGTGCGGTCAAGGGGGAAGTGCCGCCTTGCCGCACCCAAAAGCCACACCATGTTACGCGCGTTCGTCTTTCGACCAACGGTAGTTGGCGCATCGGTCGGGGGTCGATAAGAACGCAGGGGCCGGCCCGGCTCGGGTCAGGCTTGAACTTCAGGTGTATTATCGGCATACAACAGCCATGACGGTGCAGACCCCGATCCCCGATTTTGCCGCCGCGCGCCTGGCGATGGTCGACAGCCAGCTGCGGCCGCAGGGCGTGACCGACGCCGCGGTGCTGGGCGCGATGGGCGCGATCGCGCGCGAGCGCTTCCTGCCCGATCACATCCGCCCGCTCGCTTACGTCGACCGCGCCCTGCCGCTCGGCGACGGCCGCTTCCTCGCCGCTCCCGCGGTGCTCGGCCAGCTGCTGACGGCGATGATGGCGGCGCCCGGCCAGCGCGCGCTCGTGGTCGGCGCCGGCACCGGCTATTCGGCGGCCGTGCTCGGCGCGATGGGCCTTTCGGTGGTGGCCGTCGAAAGCTCGCCCGAGCTCGCCGCCAAGGCGCGCGAGCTCGGCATCGAGGTGAGCGAAGCGCCGCTCGACAAGGGCGACGCGAGGCGCGGCCCGTACGATCAGATTCTCATCGACGGGGCGGTCGAACATATCCCCGACGCCATCGTCGATCAGCTTGCCGAGGGCGGCCGGCTCGGAGCCGCGCTGATCGATCGCGGCATCACCAGGCTGATCGTCGGCCGCAAGTCGGGCGGCGCCTTCGGTTACCTCTCGCTGGGCGACGCGGGATCGCCCGTTCTTCCGGGCTTTGCCCGGCCCAGGGCATTCACTTTCTAAGGGGCACTTCGTGTTTCGTAAGTTTCTCACCGGATCGCTGATCGCCGGGCTCTTCACCGGCACCGCCTCGGCCGACACGCTGCGCGAAGCGCTGGTGTCGTCCTACAACACCAATCCGACGCTGAACGCCCAGCGCGAAGAACTGAAGGCGACCGACGCCGGCGTGGCGATCGCGCGGTCGGCCGGGCGGCCGCAGATCAGCGGTACCGTCGGGCTCAATCGCGACCTGTCACGCAGCGGCGTGCTGGACACCAGCGCCAGCCGCGGGCCGAACCTGTCGACGACCGTCGATCTAAGCGTTCCGCTGTTCAACGGCGGCAGCGTCCGCAATTCGATCAACGCGGCCAAGGCCCGGGTCGATGCCGGCCGCGGCCAGTTGCGCGGAGTCGAGGGGGACGTCTTCACCCAGGCGGTGTCGGCCTACATGGACGTGATCCGCGACCGGGCGATCGTCGAATTGAACCAGAACAACGTGCGGGTGCTCCAGACCAATCTCGAGGCGACCCGCGACCGGTTCGAGATCGGCGACGTCACCCGGACCGACGTCGCCCAGTCCGAGGCGCGGCTCCAGCTCGGCCGCTCCCAGCTTGCCACCTCGGAGGGCCGGCTGTTGGGGAGCGAAGCCAATTATCGCGCCGTGATCGGTCATCCGCCCGGAACGCTGGCGCCGCCGCCGCCGCTGCCGCCGCTGCCGGCGACGGCGGACGGGGCCGTCCAGGTCGCGCTCGCCGACAATCCGGACATCGTCGCGGTCACCCGCAATGCGGCTGCTGCCGGCTACGACGTCCGCGTCGCCCAGGCCGGGCGACTGCCGACCCTGTCGGGCGTGCTCAGCGGGACCTATGTCGACGCGCTGGGCGACCGCACGAGCAACGCTCCGGATCACGGCACGACCAGCTCGATGGGACTTCAGGCGCGGGTGCCGATCTACCAGGGCGGCCTGCCCGCGGCGCGGGTGCGCCAGACGCGCGCGCTCGAGGGCCAGGCGCTGGAGCAGGTCGTTGGCACCGAGCGCAACGTGATCGCCCAGACTCGCGCGGCCTTCGCCGATTATGAATCGACCCAGAAGTCGATCCAGGCCAACACCATCGCCGTCCAGGCCAACGAGCTGGCGCTCGAGGGCACCCGCGCCGAGCAGAGCGTCGGCACCCGCAACGTGCTCGACGTCTTGAACGCCGAGCAGGAGCTGCTCCAGTCCCAGGTGTCGCTCGTTACCGCCAAGCGCGACGCTTATGTCGCCGGCTTCAGCCTGCTCAATGCGATGGGCCAGGCCGAAGCGCGCAAGCTCGGCCTCGACGGCGGGCCGCTCTACGATCCGCTCGGCAATTACCGCCGGGTGGCCGGCAACTGGAACGACTGGGCCGGCGAGCCCAGGCACAATCCGGTGTCGACCCGCACCGTGTCGGCGCAGGAGACTCCGCCGAGGCCGCTGGTCGGACCGCCGCTCGTTCCCGCTCGAAACGATCCAACGCCGCCGTCCAAGTAGGGGTGACACCGGCGCCGCGATAAACGTATATCCGCCGTCATGCAGTCACCGGGCCGCGAACCCTCGATGGAAGACATCCTGGCGTCGATCAAGAAAGTGATCGCCGAGGAGAAGGAGCTGCGCACCGCCGCATCCGAGGAAGAGCTCGAGGATTCGCCCCTGCCCGAGGACGAAGGCCCGGACGAGGATGAGGTCGACGTGCTCGAGCTGAACGAGCCGCTCGCCCCGCCGGTCGACCTTGGGCCGCCCCTGCTCGACGAGAGCGTCGCCGGGCACAGCCGCGAGGCGCTCGAGCAACTGTCGACCATCGCCGCGAGCGTGCCGCCGCTGCCGCAGGTCAATCCGCTCGAGGACATGGTGCGCGAGATGCTGAAGCCGATCCTCAAGCAATGGCTCGACGAGCATCTGCCGCAGATGGTCGACGAGCATGTGAAGCGCGAGATTTCGCGGATCACCGGACGGCCGCTCTGACGGCCGTCGTCCTGAGCTCGTTTCAGGACCCATTTTCGAGACCCGCTTCGCTCCCCTCCGCAATGGATGCTGAAACAGGTTCAGCACGACGAATTGTTGATGCGGGAACCCATGCTCGCTACGCCCGCGCCATGACCCGCATCCTCCTCCTCGCCGCGACGGCCGCCGCGTTCCTCGCCAGCCCCGCCGCCGCCCGCCCGATGACCGCGACCGACATGCACATGATGCACCGGCTCGGCGCGCCCGAAGTCTCGCCGGACGGCAAATATGCCGTGTTCACCATGTCCGACACCGATCTCGAGAAGAACAAGCGGGTCAACACGCTCTACCTGCTGGATCTCGGCAAGCCTGGCTCGGCCCCGCAGCCGGTGAAAGGGGCGGCGAAGGGTCATGATGCGACGTTCGGGCCGGACGGCGCGCTTTGGTTCCTGATGGCCGTCGAGGGTCAGGACCAGCTGTTCCGAATGCCCGTCGGTGGAGCGCCCGTCTAGCTCAGCGCCTTCAAGGGCGATATCGGCGGGTTCAAGGTTGCCCCGTCGGGCGATCGAGTGGCTGTCTGGGCCGACCGCGATCTTCGCTGTGGCGACCTCAATTGCGCCGGCTTGCTTGACGCGCCGAAGACCGGCAGCGGCCGCACCTACGACCAGCTCTTCATCCGCCACTGGGACAGCTGGGCGACTCCCGGCGTGCGGTCGCGGCTGTT
>DASRAY010000094.1:0-10154 GCA_035637935.1 Sphingomicrobium sp. | reverse complement strand
CGATCGCAAGGAAGAGCTCGTCACCGTCTTCGGCGGCGACGGATTCATCGGCCGCTACGTCTGCGAATTGTTGCTGAGGGCGGGCGCCCGGGTCCGGGTCGCGTCGCGCAATCCGCGCAGCAGTTACTTCATCCAGCCGCTCGGCCAGGTCGGCCAGTTCGGTTCGGTCCGGGCAGACATCGCCGATGCGGACAGCGTGCGCCGAGCGGTCGACGGGGCGGCCGCGGTGGTCAATCTGGTCGGCGTGTTCGGCCGGTCGATGCAGGCGGTCCACGTCGGCGGCGCGCGCAATGTCGCCGAGGCCGCGAAAAAGGCCGGCGCCGCGGCGCTGGTCCACATCTCGGCGATGGGGGCCGACCCTGATTCCGAATCGAACTACGGCCGGACCAAGGGCGAGGGCGAGGCTGCCGTGCGCAAGGCCTTCCCCAAGGCGACTCTCATCCGCCCGTCGCTGGTGTTCGGGGCCGAGGACCAGCTCACCAACCGCTTCGCCGCAATGGCGAACCTGCCGTTCCTGCCGGTGATCGCAGCGAAGACGAAGTTCCAGCCGGTTTACGTCCGCGACCTCGCCAGGGCGATCGCGCAGGCCGCGCTCGACCCGGGCAAACATGGCGGGAATACGTATGAAATCGGCGGGCCGGCGCGGATGAGCATGGTCGAGCTTCACCGGGCAATCATCGCCATCACCGGGCAGACCCCCGACATCGTGCCGCTGCCGGATGTGGTCGGGACGGTCTTGTCCTATCTCGGGTTCCTGCCCGGAGCGCCGCTGACTCGCGACCAATGGATGATGCTGAAGCGCGACAACGTCACCTCGGGCAAGCTGCCCGGGCTCGAGGCGTTCGGGATCGAGCCGACGCCGCTGGCGGCGGTCGGCGGCGAATGGCTCGCCCGCTTCCGCGGCAACCGCTTCGCCGGCGGCCGGCGGGCTCGGCAGACGGCCGCCGGCTGACGTGCCGATCCTGCTGATCGCCATCATCCTTGGCATCGTCGAGGGGGTCACCGAGTTCCTGCCGGTCTCCTCGACCGGGCATCTGGTCCTCGCCGGCGCGCTGCTCGGCTACAACGACACGCAGTGGAACGCGTTCAACGTCATCATCCAGCTGGGTGCGATCCTCGCCATCGTCGTCCTCTACTGGCGCACTTTCTGGGCGGTGCTGGAAGGGATGGTCCGTTCCAACCCCATGTCGTGGCGGTTCGTGCGCAACATCCTGATCGGCTTCCTGCCGTCGGCGATCCTCGGCTTCCTGCTGATCGACCGGATCGAGGAGCTGTTGCTCAAACCGGTCGTCGTCGCCTGGGCCTTCATCCTCGGCGGGATCGCGATCCTCGTGATCGAGCGGGTGGTGAAGGAGCATAAGATCGTCGGGGTGGCCGAAATGCCGCTCAAGACCGTCATCGGCGTCGGGCTGATCCAGTGCCTGTCGATGATCCCGGGCGTCAGCCGCTCGGGAGCGACCATCATGGGCGGGCTGTCGCTCGGGGTCGAACGGCGCACCGCGGCCGAGTTCAGCTTCTTCCTCGCGATTCCGACCATGATCGGGGCGACTACGCTCGAGCTGGTCAAGCATCATGACGAGCTGCTCGCCGGGGCGAGCGGGGTCGGCTTCGGCACGGTGGCGGTCGGGTTCGCGGTCAGCTTCATCGTCGCCATTGCGGTGGTGAAGGCGTTCGTCGCCTACATCTCGCGCCATGGCTTCGCCCCCTTCGCCTGGTACCGAATCGTCGCCGGCGCGGTTGCGCTGGCGTGGCTGCTGGCGCGCTAGATTTCATCTGGCGTTCAGCTTGCGCTAAGCTGTCCGGAGGGAGAATTCGGCCATGCGTAAAGCGCTTGCACTGCTGCCCCTGACGCTCGTTGCGACGCCTGCGCTGGCGCAACAGGCGAAGCCGACGGCAGAGGTGCAGCGGGTGCTCAGCGATCCGGCAACGGCCGACAGGCTCGCCAACGTGATGCAGGCGCTGTCGCAGGCGTTCCTCGACCTGCCGGTCGGGTCGGTCGAAGCCGCGGTCGAAGGGCGGCCGCCGACCACCGCCGACCGCACGCGCACGATCCGCAGCGAGAACCCGAACATCGATCGCGAGCTCGACGCCCAGATCGCCCAGTCGCGGCCGATGATGCGCCAGGGCATGAAGGCCATGGCCGACGCGCTGCCCGGGATGATGAAGGGCTTCAAGGAGGCGCAGAAGTCGTTCGAGCGCGCGCTGTCCAACATGCCCGACCCGACCTACCCGAAGCGGTAACCCGTCACCCCCGCGAAGGCGGGGGTCCCGTTGCCTTTTGCGCCGCTCGAAGAAAAGCGGGATTCCCGCTTTCGCGGGAATGACGATGGGTTGTGACACGGCACCCACACGCTAAAGCTTCACCCCCATGTGGCAGCTCTTCCAGTTCCCGCTGTGTCCCTTTTCGCGCAAGGTTCGGCTCGTCCTCGCCGAGAAAGGCGTCGGCCATGAGCTGGTGCGCGAGAATCCGTGGGAGAAGCGCGACGAGTTCGTCGACCTGAACCCGGCCGGCGAGACTCCGGTGATGGTCGAGCCCGACCAGGGCGTGAGCCTCATCGGATCGCAGCCGATCGTCGAATATTTCGACGAGACGGTCGACCGCATGCCGATGATCCACGGCAATGCCCAGCTCCGCGCCGAGATCAGGCGGATGGTCGAATGGTTCGACCTCAAGCTCTACCGCGAGGCAGTCGAGCCGCTCTTGAACGAGCGGATGAGGAAGCGCCTGGTGACCCGCGAAAGCCCCGACACCCGCGTGCTGCGCGAGGCGATGCGGGTCGCGTCCGAGCATCTCGATTATGTCGATTACCTGCTCGACCACCGCCGCTGGCTGGCCGGGCCGGGCCTAAGCCTCGCCGACTTCACCGCCGCCGCTCATTTCAGCGTGATCGATTATCTTGGAGCGCTCGACTGGCGCGGCCACAAGCAGACCAAGGACTGGTACGCCGTGATGAAGTCGCGCCCCTGCTTCCGCCCCCTGCTCGGCGAGCGGATGGAAGTGATCGTACCGCCGGGGCATTACGACAAGGTGGATTTTTAACTCCTCCCCGGGACGGGGAGGTGGCGGCCCGAAGGGCTGACGGAGGGGGGTCGGAGCCCTGCACGCCGCCCCCGCCACCACTCGCTTTCATCGAGCGGTCCCCCACCCCGTTTCGGGGAGGAGCTAATACACCCGCGGCTTGGGCTTGATGTAGTCGACGTCCTTGGTAAGCGTGAATTCGTGGACCCGGCGATAGTCGATCTTCACGCCGCCGCCCTTGCCGCCCCAGCCGTCGAGCCATGACACCGTGTGCTTCATCCAGTTCTTGTCGTCGCGCTCGGGATAATCTTCGTGCATGTGCGCGCCGCGGCTTTCCTTGCGGTTGGCGGCGCAGTGCATGGTCACCACCGCCTGGGCGAGGAGGTTGTCGAGCTCGAGCGTTTCGACGAGGTCGCTGTTCCAGATCAGGCTGCGGTCGGTGACGTGGACGTCGGCCATCCGTGCGAACACCTTGTCGATCTTGGTCATGCCCTCGGCCATCGTCCGGGTGGTTCGGAACACGCCGGCGTCCGCCTGCATCACGCGCTGCATTTCGAGCCGGATCTCGGCGGTCGGGCTGCCGCCCTCGGCATGGCGGAACTTGTCCAGCCGGGTGAGCGCGAGGTCGGCGGCGTCCTTGGCCAGCGGCTCCTTGAGCGCATCGGGCTTGACCACCTCGCCCAGGCGCTTGCCGGCCGCACGGCCGAACACGACGAGATCGATCAGGCTGTTGGAGCCCAAGCGGTTGGCGCCATGGACGCTGACGCAGGCCGCTTCGCCGACCGCGAACAGGCCGGGGACGACGCTGTCGGGGTTGCCGTCCTTCAGCGTCACCACCTCACCGTGATAATTGGTCGGGATCCCGCCCATCGAATAATGGACGGTCGGCGCGACCGGGATGGGCTGGCGGGTCAAATCGACATTGGAGAAGGTCTTGGCGGTCTCGGTGATCCCCGGCAGCCGCTCGTGCAGGATCTTCGGGTCGATATGGTCGAGGTGGAGGAAGATATGGTCCTTGTGCTCGCCGACCCCGCGGCCCTCGCGGATTTCCATCGCCATCGAGCGTGAGACGACGTCGCGGCTGGCGAGGTCCTTGGCGTGGGGCGCATAGCGCTCCATGAACCGCTCGCCGGCGCTGTTGGTGAGGTAGCCGCCCTCGCCCCGCGCCCCTTCGGTGATCAGCACCCCGGCGCCGTAGATTCCGGTCGGGTGGAACTGGACGAACTCCATGTCCTGGAGCGGCAGCCCGGCCCTTAGCACCATCGCATTGCCGTCGCCGGTGCAGGTGTGGGCCGAGGTCGCGGTGAAATAGATTTTGCCGTAGCCGCCGGTCGCCAACACCACCGCCTGGGCGCGGAAGCGGTGGACCGAGCCGTCGTCGAGGCTGAGCGCGACCACCCCGCGGCAGACGCCGCCGTCCATGATCAGGTCGATCGCGAAATATTCGATGAAGAAGTCCGCGTCGTGCCTGAGGCTCTGCTGGTAGAGCGTGTGGAGCATCGCATGGCCGGTGCGGTCGGCGGCGGCGCAGGTGCGCTGCGCTGGCGGACCCTGCCCCATATCCTGGGTCATGCCGCCGAACGCGCGCTGGTAGATTTTGCCCTCGGCGGTGCGGCTGAACGGCAGGCCCATCTGCTCGAGCTCGATCACCGCGGCCGGCGCTTCGCGGACCATATATTCGATCGCGTCCTGGTCGCCGAGCCAGTCGGAGCCCTTGACGGTGTCGTACATGTGCCACGTCCAATGATCCGGGCCCATGTTGCCGAGGCTGGCGGCGATCCCGCCCTGCGCGGCGACGGTATGGCTGCGGGTCGGGAAGACCTTGGTGATGCAGGCGGTCTTGAGCCCCTGCTCGGCCGCGCCCATGGTTGCCCGGAGCCCGGCCCCGCCGGCGCCGACGACGACCACGTCATAGCTGTGGTCGACAATCTTGTAGGCGCTCAAGCGGCGCCCCCGAACGCGATCCGGGCAAGCGCGAACAGTGCCAGCGCGCCGCCGGCGGCGGCGAGGAACAGCAGCACCAGATTGCAGGCGAAGCGGTTGCCTTCGTCATGGACGTAATCGTCGACCACCACCTTCATCCCGTCGAGCGCATGCTTGAAGCCGACGACGATCAGCAGCGCCATCGGCACCGCGCCGCTCGGCGCCTGCAGCCATTCGCCGAGCGTCCGCAGGTCGAGCGCCGGCAGCAGCAGCAGCGAGGCGATCAGCCAGATGCCGAGCAGCAGCAGCGCGATGCTGGTCACCCGCTCGGTCAGCCAATGCTCGCCGCCCTCGCGCGCCGACCCGAGGCCGCGGACCCGCCCGAGCGGAGTGGAGCTCTCGCCGACGCTCATTTCACGACTCCCAGCGCATAGGCCCACAGGGCCGCGGTCAGCACCACCGCGCCGACGAACACCAGCATCGCGAAGCGATTGTTGGTGCGCAGCTCGAACCCGGCGCCGGTGTCCATCACCAGGTGGCGAACGCCGGACAGGAAATGCTGGAAGAAGGCCCAGGTCAGCCCGATCAGCACGATCCGGCCGAAAATGTTCGACGCGGCCTTGGTGAACAAAGCGTAGGGCTCGGGCCCGCCCGACAGCGCGACCAGCCACCAGGTGAGGACGGCGAGCCCGACGATCGACAGGCCGGCGCCGCTGACCCGGTGGAAGATCGAGGCGGCCATGCCTGGCCCCCAGCGCCAGATGGTGAGATGGGGCGAAAGCGGTCGCGTTTTTGGTTCTGCCATGATGCCGCCCGCTTAGGGCGGCCACCCCCGGGAGGCAAGATTCGGGAGACCAATCTGTGCTGGGCCTAACCGGCTCTTAACCATTGTCCGGCATGAGCATCGTCACGGCTCCCGGGGGAGCAACGGCATGCGGGAATACGGAGACGGATCGATGAGCGGTGACACTGGGCAGCTGCAGCAGCTGACCGACGAGCAGGTGGGCGCTCGGCTCCAGGCGTACAATCCTGACGGCTCGCTCGAACGCGACGTCCGCTCGCTGTGGCAGGACGCCGGCGACATCATCGACGCCGAGGTCCGCGCCCAGTTCGGGCCGGAAGCGGCCGAGCGGGTCCACGCCCATTACGGCGCCAAGGTCGACTCGACGTGGATCCAGAACGTCGCCGAATACGGCCGCCGCATCTACCGCGAGAAAACCTCCGTTCCGGCTTACATCGCCGCCCGCGACCAGCTGATCACGCGCATCATCGGCCAGCTGTTCGAGCGCTATTCGGACGATCCCAAGACGCTCGAGCGCAGCGTCACCGCGTTCCAGCGCCTGACCAGCTTCGAGACCGACATCATCCTCGCGCAGGTTGCACTGCTCGAAGCGATCGAGGCCGCCGACCAGCGCGGCCGCGAGAGCGAGCAGTTCGAGCGCCGCGTCGCCGAGCTGGTCCGCGCCAGCACCGACCAGTCGAAGCAGCTCACCGACCGCACCCGCTCGACCGCCGCGTCGGCCCGCGGAATGCTCGGCAAGACCAGCGAAGTCGCCGCCGCCGCCGAGCAGTCGGCAGTCGCCATGCGCGAAGCGGCGCAGACCGCTGCCGGCCTGATCCGCGCGATCGAGGACGCGCGAAACGAGGTCGAGACTGCAGCCGGGGTCGCGACCCGCGCCGGCGACCAGGCGAGCCAGGCGGTCAAGGTCAGCCAGGCGCTCTCCGCGCACGTCGAGGCAATCGAATCGATCCTGTCGCTGATCCGCGACATCGCCGGTCAGACCAACTTGCTCGCGCTCAACGCAACGATCGAGGCGGCCCGCGCCGGCGATGCCGGCCGCGGCTTCGCGGTCGTCGCCCAGGAAGTGAAGAGCCTCGCCTCGCAGACCGCTCGGGCGACCGACGACATCACCGCCAAGATCACCGCGATCCAGCAGGCGACCCGCCAGACGGTCGAGGCCAACGGCTCGATCCAGGGCACGGTCGAAGAGGTCCAGACCTCGGCCGACCGCATCCGCCAGGCGATGGAGCTGCAGGCGCAGACCGTGACGATGATCACCGCCGCGGTCGACGAGACCGCGCTCGCCGCCGACTCGATGAGCTCGACCATCGCCGCGATCCGCAGCGACACCGAGAATGTCGCCAAGGACATCGACCTGGTCGAACAGGGCTTCGGCCGCTTCTCCGAGCAGATCGCCAACTTCAAGGCTTCCGCCAAGGCGTTCGTCAACGGCATGGCGGCCTAAGAGATCCTCCCCGGTTCGGGGAGGTGCAATCCGAAGGATGACGGAGGGGGTTCGCCAATTGGCACGCCCCCACCACCAGCTTCGCTGGTCCCCCTCCCCGTTCCGGGGAGGAATTGCTACTGCGGCCCCCATGAACATCCTCGTCACTGGAGCCAGCCGCGGGATCGGCGCGGCGGCCTACGCGCTGCTGAAGTCGCACGGGCACAATGCCGTCGGCCATTCGAGCAAGGGCAGCGATGAGCTGGTCGCAGGCGACCTCTCCGACCTCTCCGCCGCGCCCGGCATCTGGGAGACCGCGCTCGACGAGCTCGGCGGCCGGATCGACGTGCTGGTCAACAACGCCGGAATCTACGAGGCCGTGGCGGACAATGCCGGCGACGACGAATGGCATGCCGCGTGGCAGCGGACACTGACGGTCAACCTCCAGTCGGCGGCCGACCTGAGCAGGCTCGCCGTCTCGCACTTCCTCGACCTCGGCATTCCCGGCCGGATCGTCAACGTCGCCAGCCGCGCGGCCTTTCGCGGCGACAGCCCACAGCACTGGCATTATGCCGCGTCCAAGGGGGCGATGGTCGCGATGACCCGGACCATCGCGCGCGGCTATGCCGCAGACGGTATTCTCTGCTTCGCCGTGGCGCCCGGCTTCACCGTGTCGGAGATGACCGAGGAGTATCTCGCCGGCCGCGGCGGCGCCAAGATCGTTGCCGACATCCCGTTGGGCCGGGTGGCAAGCACGGACGAGGTCGCGGAAACGATCCGCTGGCTCGCGACGGACGCCCCGCCCTCGGCGACCGGCAGCGTGATCGACGTCAACGGCGCGAGCTATGTTCGCTAGCCTGGCGCTCCTCGCCGCCGCGCAGCTCAACCAGATCGTCATCCCGCTGGGCAAGCCGCCGCGCCAGGTCGAGCGGCCGGTCGCTCCGCTGGCCGAGGCCGGTCCGGTGTTCGGCGGAACGTGCAAGGACTGGGACGACTGGGACAAGCCGGCCCCGCCGGTCCGGATTCACGGCAACACCTATCTCGTCGGCACCTGCGGCATCGCGTCGATCCTGATCACCGGCGACGAAGGCGACATCCTGATCGATGGCGGCACCGAGGCGGGCGCGGACCTGATCGCGAGCAACATCCGCAAGCTCGGCTTCAACGTCCGCGACGTCCGGATCCTGCTCCACAGCCACGAGCATCTCGATCATGTCGGCGGGATCGCGCGCCTGCAGCGCTTGAGCGGCGCTCAGCTGGTCGCGTCGCGCGCCGCGGCGGACGTGTTCCGGACCGGCGCCGCCGGCGCCGGCGATCCCCAGGCCGGGATGCAGAAGCCATTCCCGGCGGCGCGGGTCGACCGGATTATCGAGGACGGCGGCAACGTCCGGCTCGGGAACCTGTCGCTGACCGCGGTCGCGACGCCCGGGCATACGCCGGGCGCGCTCAGCTGGCACTGGGTCAGCTGCGACGGCGGCGTATGCCGCTCGATCGTCTATGCAGACAGCCTGACCCCGGTCAGCCGCGACAATTACCGGTTCTCCGACCATCCCGACTCTCTCGCCGGGTTTCGCGCGAGCATCGCCAGGATCGCCGCGCTCGATTGCGACATATTGCTCACCCCCCACCCGTCGGCCAGCAACCTGGTCCGGCGCCTCGGCCGGGCCAAGGTCGAGGACCCCGCCGCCTGCCGCGACTATGCGGCGGCGCTGACCAGGCAGCTCGACGAACGCCTGGCGAAGGAAGCCGCGAAGTGAAAGTTCCTCCCTATCGCGGAGCGATGGGGAGGGGGACCATTCCCCGCAGAGTGAATGGTGGAGGGGTAGAAGGCGAAGACCGCCGAGCTTGTTACCCCTCCACCATGCTCCGCATGGTCCCCCTCCCCACGAGCTCCGCTCGCAGGGAGGAACGGACGTGAGCTTCCGCGTGACCATCGCCTGCACGCGCGCGCAGGGCGAGGCGATCGGCGCGATGGACGACCTGCCCGGCTTCGGCGACCACCCGCCGATCCTGGTCGCCGACGAGCCCGACGAGGCGAAGCCCGACGAATGGCTGATTCACGCTTACTTCGACCACCAGCCGAGCGACGACGAGATCGCGCTGCTGACCGGCCTCGGCGACGGCCGGCCCGAGGTCGAGCAACTCGGCGACGCCAACTGGGTGGCGCTGAGCCAGGCCGGGCTGCAGCCGATCCGCGCCGGCCGCTTCTATGTCCACACGCCGACCTGCAAGCCCGATCCCGGCCGGGTCAATTTCGAGATCGACGCGGGCCTGGCGTTCGGCACCGGCCAGCATGCGACGACTGCCGGCTGCCTCGCCGCGCTCGATGCGCTCGAGCGCGACGGCCGGCGCTTCGCTAATGTCGCCGACGTCGGCACCGGCACCGGTCTGCTCGCCTTCGCCGCGCTCGCGCTGTGGCCCGAGGCGAAGTGCATCGCGACCGACGTCGACCCGGTCGCAATCGACGTCGCCCGCGACAATGCCGCGATCAACCGCGTCAGGCTCGGCCATGGCGCGGGCGAGTTGCTGCTCGCGGTCGCCGACGGGATGGACTCGCCGCTGCTCGCGGCGCGCGCACCGTTCGACCTGATCGTCGCCAACATCCTTGCCGGCCCGCTGATCGAACTCGCGCCCGATTTCGCCAAGGCCTTGGCGCCGGGCGGAACGCTCATCCTCGCGGGCCTGCTCGACACGCAGGCGGACGCGGTGACGGGTGCCTACGACAAGCTCGGCTTCAGTCTTGCGGAACGCGGCTCCGGGGGGTGGCCGGTGGTCGTGCTGGGGAGAGAAGCATGACGAAGGACCGAGTACCGGCGCCACGTGCGATCAGCCGGGGAATTCTCATGCTCGCGCAGTCGGCCGCGCTGGCTGTTTGGCTTGAGGGCATGTTCACGCTGAAGTGGATCTATCTCGGCTGCAATTACCCAGTGTACGGCTGGCCGAAGCCCTATCGCGCTTACAGTGAATGCTGCTCGCTCGAATGGAAC
>DASRAY010000093.1:0-10824 GCA_035637935.1 Sphingomicrobium sp. | reverse complement strand
ACAAGGCGCTGGCGCGGCTCGACGCCGAATGGCCGGGCGAGCTGCTGCTCGTCACCCAGAACGTCGACGACTTGCACGAGCGCGCCGGGTCGAAGCGGCTGATCCACATGCACGGCGAGCTGACCAGCGGCTGGTGCCTGGCGTGCGACCAGCGGTTCGGCTGGACCGGACCGATGGGCGAGGGGGCGTCTTGCCCGGTTTGTGAAGTCGAGGGGCGCGTCCGGCCGGACATCGTGTGGTTCGGCGAGATGCCCTATGCGATGGAGCGGATCGACGCGGCGCTCCAGGCGTGCGACCTGTTCGTGTCGATCGGCACGTCGGGCGCGGTCTATCCCGCCGCCGGCTTCGTCCAGACCGCGCGCTACTGCGGCGCGCGGACGCTCGAGATGAACCTCGAGCCGAGCCTTGGGAGCATCTATTTCGACGAGAGCCGGGTGGGCCGGGCCGGCGAGTTGGTGCCGGAGTGGGTCGATGAGGTCCTTAGTTCTTCCCTGCGAGCGTAGCTCGTGGGGAGGGGAACCATCCAACGCAGATTGGATGGTGGAGGGGTAAAGGGCGTGGGCGCCAATCACCCCTCCACCATGCTCCGCATGGTTCCCCACCCATCGCGCCGCGATGGGGAGGAATTTCACTCCGCCCACTCCAGGCCGATCTCGCGATAGAGGCCGCGGTCCTCGTCCCATTTGGGATTGACCTTGACGTGGAGGAACAGGTGCACCGGGCGGCCGAGGTGCTCGGCGATCGCCTCGCGCGCGGCTTGGCCGATGCGCTTGAGCCGTGAGCCGCCCTTGCCGATCACGATCGCTTTCTGGCTGTCGCGGGCGACCAGGATCTGCTGGCGGATCTCGGTCGAGCCGTCGGGTCGGTCGGCCCAGGTCTCGGTCTCGATCGCGGTCGCGTAGGGCAGCTCCTCATAGAGCTGGTTGACGATCTGCTCGCGGGTCAGCTCCGCGGCGATCATCCGGTCGGTCGCGTCGGACACCTCGTCCTCGGGATAGAGCCACGGGCCTGACGGCATGACGTCAGCCAACGCCCCCTTGAGGTCGGGGACGCCGTCGCCTTGCGTGGCACTGATCATGAAGACTTTGTCGGGATTCAGCCGCTCGGTGAGCTCGGCCGCCAGCGCGAGCAGCGCCGGCTTCTTGACCAGGTCGATCTTGTTGAGCGCGAGGAACAGGGGATGCTCGCGCCGCTCGAGGCCCGCGACGACCTCGTCCCGCACCCGTTCGGACGCATCGATGACGAGCAGGATCAGGTCGGCGTCCTGCGCCCCGGTCCAGGCAGCGGCGACCATCGCCCGATCGAGGCGCCGCTTCGGGGCGAAAATGCCGGGCGTGTCGACCAGCAGGATCTGCGCCTGGTCGGCGATCGCGATGCCCATCAGCCGGGCCCGCGTGGTCTGCGCCTTGGGGCTGACGATCGCGACCTTCTGCCCGACCAGCGCATTGACGAGGGTCGACTTGCCGGCGTTGGGTGCGCCGATCACCGCGACGAAACCAGCCCGCGTGGTCATTGCAATTGGGCCAGCAATGCCGAGGCGGCCGCGGTCTCCGCTTCCTGCTTCGACGAGCCTTCCGCAGTCGCCTCGCCGAGGCCGCGAATCGCCACGCGCACTTCGAACTTTGGCTGATGGTGGGCGCCGGTGCGCGAAAGCACCTCATAGACCGGCGCCTTGCGGTTGCGCGCGGCGGCCAGCTCCTGGAGCGCCGACTTGGGGTGCTGCGGCGCGGCCTCCTGGCCGGCCAGCCAAGGCTCCCACGCGGCGCGGATGAAGCGCTGCGCCGCCTCCATCCCGCCGTCGAGCAGGAGCGCCCCGATCAGCGCCTCGACCACGTCGCCGACGACATTGTCGCTCAGGTTCGCGCCGTCCGACCGGGCCTGCTTGCCGAGCCGGATGAGCTCCGGAAGCCCGAGCGTTCGGCCGACCTCGGCGCACGTCTCGCGCGCAACCAAAGCATTGAAGCGCTTGGACAAATGGCCCTCCGGTTCCTTCGGGTAGCGCTCGTAGAGGGCACGGGCGATGACCAGGCCGAGCACCCGGTCGCCGAGGAACTCGAGCCGCTCATAGCTCTCCGGCCCAGTGCTCGAATGAGTCAGCGCACGCTCGAACAGCGCCACGTCCTTCGCCGCGTGGCCGAGCCTTCCGGTCACGAACGCGGCCACCGCATCGCTCATTGCGAATAACCGTTGCCGATGCGGCTTCCGCGCAGCGCGCTGAACCAGGTCCACGGGAGGAGATAGGAAGCGCTGCCGTCGGTCGACCAGAAGGTCACCGTCGCGCGGCCGATCAGGTTCTCTACCGGCAGGAACCCGACCCCGCGGTCGGCCGGAAGGAAGCGGCTGTCCGCGCTGTCGTCGCGATTGTCGCCCATGACGAAAAGATTGCCGGGAGGCACCTTCACCGCAGGAAAATGGTCCGCCCGTGGGGAGTCGATTTGATTGAGCACGGTGTAGCTCGGGCCGCCGGGAAGCGTTTCCCGATAAGCCGGGTAGAGGCAGAAGCGACCATTGCCGGACTCGACAAGCGCCGGGGTGTTCGGCGGTACTACCTTGCATGGAGTGTTTGCGCTGACCGGGACCCTGGCCGGCGGGAGTTTGTCGCGTCTTACCGGCTTGCCGTTGAGGATCAGCGCGCCGTCGCGGACCTCGACCGTGTCACCGGGCAGGCCGATCACCCGCTTGATCAGGTCGGCATTTTCGGTCGGGTGGCGGAAGACGACGACGTCGCCGCGCTTGGGCAGGCGGGCAAAGACCTTGCCGTCGAACGACGGGAATCCGAACAGGAAGCTGTAGCGCGAGTAGCCGTAGGGCCATTTCGCAACGATCAGATAGTCGCCGATATAGAGCGTCGGCAGCATCGAGCCCGAGGGAATGTTGAACGGCGCGAAGGCGAAGCAGCGCAGCGCCCAGGCGAGCAGCAGCAGGGTCAGGATGAAGCGGATGAGGCTGCCGCCGCTGTCGCGCTTGCCGGACTGCTCGGTCGCCGGCTGGTCCGCTTCGGTCGTCGAGAGATTCATGCGCGGCTTGTTTCCGCCCGTTGCAGCGAGGTCAAGCCGGGGTGGCTTTTGGCAAGGCGGGCATTATGTGCCCCGGCCATGGCGGCCACACCCCACCAGCCGGACGTGACTCGGCTCGATGCGCTGTTCGCCGGCGAGCCGGACCGGCTGAGCCGGCTGAGCTTCGCCGTCGCGGGACTCTATTTCGACTGGTCCAAGACCCACCTCGACCAGGCGCTGATCGACCGCTCGATAGCGCGCGCCGAGGAAAGCGGCTTCGCGGCAGCGCGCGACGCGCTTTTCTCGGGCGGGATCGTCAACGCGAGCGAAGGGCGGGCGGCGACTCATGTTGCCGAGCGCGGCAGCGGAGCGCCCGACGACGTCGACCTTGCGACCGCCCGGCGCCAGCGCATGCGGGCGCTGGTCGATGCGATCGAGGCGGGAGCCTTCGGCGATGTCACCGGCATCCTCCACATCGGGATCGGCGGCTCGCTGCTCGGCCCGGCGCTGCTGGTCGACGCGCTCGGCCGGCGGCGTTCGAAGCTCGACGTGCGGTTCCTGTCGAACATCGACGGCGCGGCGTTCGACGCGGCGGTCGAGCCGCTCGACCCGGCGACCACGTTGGTGGTGGTCGTGTCCAAGACCTTCACGACGGCCGAAACGCTGGCGAACCTGGCCGCGGCGCTGGCATGGCTGCGGCAAAGCGGGGTGGCCGATCCCGAGGGGCGGGTGATCGCGGTGACCGCGGCGCCGCAAGCCGCGCTCGACGCCGGGATCGACGAGACCCGCATCCTCGTGTTCGGGGAGGGCGTCGGCGGGCGCTATTCGCTGTGGAGCCCGGTCGCGATCTCGGCCGCGCTCGCGCTCGGCTGGGACGCGTTCGAGGAATTGCTCGAAGGCGCGGCCGAGATGGACCGCCACTTCCGCTTCACCGCGCCGGCGACCAACGTGCCGATGATCGCGGCGTTCGCCGACCGGCTCTATGTCGAGCAGCTCGGCTGCCAGACGCGGGCGGTGTTCGCCTACGACCAACGGCTGCAGCTGCTGCCGTCCTATCTTCAGCAGCTCGAAATGGAGTCGAACGGCAAGTCGGTCCGCGCCGACGGCTCGGCGGTCGACGGCCCGACCGCGCCGGTGACCTGGGGCGGGACCGGCACGGACGCCCAGCATGCGGTGTTCCAGCTGCTCCACCAGGGCACGATCCCGGTGCCGGTCGAATTCGTCGCCGTCCGCGAGGCCGACGATGCGCAGGACCCCGAGCATCACCGCCAGCTGCTGCTCAACGCCTTCGCCCAGGGCGCGGCGCTGATGCAGGGGCGGGCGAGCGACGACCCGCAGCGCAGCTATGCCGGCAACCGCGCGAGCGCGACGATCCTGCTCGACCGGCTCGATGCCCGGACGCTCGGCGCGCTGCTCGCCTTCTACGAGCACCGCACCTTCGCCAATGCGATGCTGATGGGCATCAATCCGTTCGATCAGTTCGGCGTGGAACTCGGCAAGCAGATCGCGCGGCTGTTGTCGGACGGCACGGACGAGGACGGCCTCGACGCATCGACCCGCGCGCTGATCGAAAGGGCGGGGCTATGATCCGGTCACTCATCGCACTGGCGTTGCTGACGACGGCGTCCGCGGCCGGCGCGGAACCGCTGAAGGTCATCAACGGGCGGCTGTTCATCCCGGCGAACGTCAACGGCGTCGCCACCGAGGCTTTGCTCGACAGCGGGGCGGAAGCGACTCTGGTCGACCCGGCGCTCGCCGCCAAAGCCAAGTTCCCGGAAGGGACGCCGCGAATCATGAAAGGGTCGGCGGGAAGCGCGCCGGCGCGGATCGTCGAAGGCATCACCGTCAAGGCGCTCGGCGTCGAGCTTCACCCGGAAGTCGTGGTCGTGCTCGACATGAGCGACCTGTCGACGCGGCTGATCAAGCGGCCGACGCAGGCGATCGTCGGTCGCGAGCTGTTCGACGCCGCGCGGCTGCGCATCGACCTCGCCGGCGGTCGCATCACCACAGTCAGCAAGGACGCTTCGCCGCGCGGCGTGAAATTGCCGCTCACCCCGCACGCGGGGATCGAGGGGATTCCGGTGCGCGCCAACGGGGTTCTCGCGCAGGCCGAGTTCGACCTCGGCAACGGCTCGGACGTGATGATCTCGCGCGACCTCGTCACCAGGCTGAAGCTGCCGATCCTCGGCAAAAAGGCGGGCGGCGGGATCGGCGGCGCGATCGAGCGCGACTATGTCCTGCTCCCCGTGCTCGAGGTCGCGGGCCGGCGTTTCACCAACGTCCATGCCACCATCGACGACCAGCCGAGCCACAACGACATGAACGTCGGCACGGCGATCCTGAAGAATTTCCGGATCACGACCGACTTCAAGGATCGGGCAGTGTGGCTGGAGCCGCTCCGGAGGAAATGAATGGCCGACTTTGACCTGTTCGTGATCGGCGCCGGCTCGGGCGGCGTGCGCGCCGCGCGAGTCGCCGCGGCCCATGGCGCCAAGGTCGGGCTGGCCGAGGAATTTCGCGTCGGGGGGACGTGCGTGATACGGGGCTGCGTGCCCAAGAAGCTGCTGGTCTACGGCGCGCACTTTGCCGAGGACATCGAGGATGCGGCGATGTTCGGCTGGGACATTCCCGAGAAGCGTTTCGACTGGCCGACCTTGCGCGACAATGTGCTGGCCGAGGTCGGCCGGCTCGAGGGTGCCTACACCGAGACCCTGACCAGCCACGACGTCGAGATCTTCCACGAGCGCGCGGTCCTCACCGGCCCCAACGCGGTGCGGCTGGCGGGCGGCCGCGAACTGACCGCCGACAAGATCCTGATCGCGACCGGTGCCCGCCCGTCGATGCCGGAGCTCGACGGGATCGAGCATGCGATCAGCTCGAATGAAGTGTTCAACCTCGAAAAGCTGCCCAAGCGGATCGCGATCGCCGGCGGCGGCTATATCGCCAACGAGTTCGCCGGCATCTTCCACCAATTCGGGACCAAGGTGATTCTGGTCAATCGCACCGACGTGATGCTGCGCCAGTACGACCAGCAGATCGTCGACCGCCTGATCCAGATCTCGCTCCGCAAGGGCATCGAGTTCCGGTTCCATGCCAAGATCGATCGGGTCGAGAAGAAAAACGACGGCTCGCTTCACATCGCCATGACCGGTTGCGACGACATCGACACCGACCAGCTGCTGTTCGCGCTCGGCCGCAAGCCGAACACACAGGGGTTGGGGTTGGAGGAAGCCGGAGTCGACCTCGGCGAGAATTGCGAGATCAAGGTCGATGCCGACAACCGCAGCTCGGTGCCGTCGATTTTCGGGGTCGGCGACGTCACCGATCGAGTGCAGCTGACTCCGGTCGCGATCCGCGAGGGCCAGGCGTTCGCCGACACCTTCTTCGGCAACATGCCGACCCAGGTCGACTACAATTGCATCCCGTCGGCCGTGTTCTCGCACCCGCCGCTGGCCGGAGTCGGAATGACCGAGGGCCAGGCGCGCAACAAGCTCGGCCAGGTCAAGACCTTCACCTCGGATTTCCGGCCGATGAAGAACGTCCTTGCCGGCCGCAACGAGCGCTCGCTGTACAAGCTGGTGGTCGACGGCACGAGCGACCAGATCGTCGGCATCCACATGATCGGGCCGGACGCGCCGGAGCTGCTCCAGGTCGCCGCGATCGCGGTCAAGGCCAAGCTCAAGAAGGCGGATTTCGACGCGACTCTCGCGCTTCACCCGACCATGGCGGAAGAACTGGTGTTGATGCGGTAACTTCCGCCGCTATGGCGGCGATGACTATGCACGACGCGATTATCATTGGAGCCGGCCACAACGGCCTGACCTGCGCTTTCTACCTGGCCAAGAAGGGCCTCAAGGTCGCGGTGGTCGAGGCCGCGGGGACGGTCGGCGGCGCCGCTGTGACCGACGAGTTCCTGCCGGGCTTCCGCAACTCGGCCGCGAGCTACACGGTCAGCCTGCTCCAGCCCAAGGTCATCCGCGACCTGCAACTCGAGCGGCACGGGCTCAAGGTCGTGCTGCGCAAGACGGACAATTTTCTGCCCGGCGACGGTGATTATCTGCTCGCCGGCCGCGGCGGGCTGACGCGCAAGGAGATCGGCCGCCACCACAAGCCGGACGCCGCGGCCTACGACCGCTACGTCGCCGAGCTCGAGACGGTCGTCCGGCTCCTGAAGAAGTGGCTGCTGCGCGCCCCGCCCAACGTCGGCTCGCGGGTCAGCGCGATCCCCAAGCTGCTGAGCCTCGGCAAGGACATGGCCGGGCTGTCGCTGGCCGAAACTCGGATCGTCCACGACTTCGCGGTGCGCAGCGCGGCCGAGATCCTCGACCGCCACTTCGAAGGCGAGCTGACCAAGGCGCTGTTCGGGTTCGACGGGGTGGTCGGCAATTTCGCTTCGCCGCAGGCGGCCGGCACGGCCTATGTCCTGCTCCATCATTTGTTCGGCGAGGCGGCCGGGGTGCCCGGCGCGTGGGGCCATGCGATCGGCGGCATGGGCGCGATCACCCAGGCGATGGCCCGGGCATGCCGCGAAGCGGGGGTCGACATCGTCCTCAACACGCCGGTCGAGGAAGTGATCGTCGCCAACGGCCGCGCCTGCGGAGTCGTCGCCGGCGGCAAGGCGTGGCCGGCGCCGATCGTGGTCGCCGGGGTCAACCCGAAGCTGCTGTTCGACCGGCTGGTGCCGGAAGGCTCGGTCGATGCCGACGTCGCGGCGCGGATGCACGGCTGGAAATGCGAAAGCGCGACTTTCCGCATGAACGTCGCGCTGTCCGAGCTGCCCCGGTTCACGGTGCTGCCCAAGAAGGGCAATCATTTGACGGCGGGCATCATCATGGCCCCGAGCCTCGATTACATGCACCGCGCCTGGTTAGACGCCTCGCTCAACGGCTGGGCGAGCGAGCCGATCATCGAGATGCTGATCCCGTCGACCCTCGACGACAGCCTCGCGCCCAAGGGCAAGCACGTCGCGTCCTTGTTCTGCCAGCACTTCCGCTATGACCTCGGCCCCGGCCGCAGCTGGGACACGGAGCGCGACAAAGCGGCGGACCAGATCATCGCCACCGTCGATGCTCACGCGCCGGGCTTCGCCAAGTCGGTGATCGGGCGCCAGATTCACTCGCCGCTCGATCTCGAGCGCCGCTTCGGGCTGATCGGCGGCGACATCTTCCACGGCAAGATGGGGCTCGACCAGTTGTTCAGCGCGCGGCCGATGATCGGCGCGGCCGATTACCGCATGCCGATCAGAGGCCTCTATTTGTGCGGCTCGGGCGCGCACCCGGGCGGCGGGGTCACGGGGGCGCCGGGCCATAATGCGGCCCACGCGATCCTCGCCGATCGGCGCAAATTCTGGAGGCGCGCGGCGTGAAGCCCCTCGCGGGGATCAAGGTCCTCGACTTGAGCCGCGTGCTTGCGGGGCCGTGGTGCACCCAATTGCTCGCCGATCTTGGCGCCGAGGTGATCAAGGTCGAGCGGCCGGGCAGCGGCGACGACACGCGCCACTGGGGCCCGCCGTGGCACGGCGAGGGCGAGCGCAAGGTCGCGGCCTATTTCCTGAGCTGCAACCGCGGCAAGAAGTCGGCGGCGATCGATTTCGGTCGCGAGGAGGGCGCGGCGCTGGTGCGCCGGCTGGCCGTGGACGCCGATGTCGTCGTCGAGAATTTCAAGGTCGGGGGTCTGGCCAAGTTCGGGCTCGACGCCGCGACCCTGCGCGCGGCCAACCCGCGGCTGGTCTACGCCTCGATCACCGGCTTCGGCCAGGACGGACCCTATGCCGAGCGCGCCGGCTACGACTTCATCATCCAGGGGATGGGTGGAATGATGAGCGTCACCGGGCTGCCGGACGACGAGCCTGGCGGCGGCCCGATGCGCGCCGGAGTCGCGATCGCCGATATCTTCACCGGAATGTACACGTGCGTCGCGATCCTCGCGTCCCTCCATGCGCGCGAGCAGACCGGCGCGGGCGCGACCATCGACATGGCGCTGTTCGACACGCAGCTCGCCGTGATGGCCAACCAGGCATCGAACGCACTCATTTCGGGCCGGGACCCGCCACGGCAGGGCAACACCCACCCGAACATCGTGCCCTATCAGCCCTTCGCAGCGGCGGACCAGCCGATCATCATCGCCGTCGGCAACGACCGCCAGTTCGCCCGCCTGGCCGACATTTGCGGGCATCCCGAATGGACCAGCGACGAGCGCTTTGCGTCGAACGGCGCGCGGGTCGCCAATCGGGGCGAAATCGTGCGGCTGGTCGGCGAGACGATCCGGACCCGACCGGCGGCGGAATGGCTCGAGCAGCTGGAATCCGCCGGAATCCCGGCCGGGCCGATCAATCGCGTCACCCAGGCCCTCAGCGACGTCCAGGCGCAGCATCGCGCGATGGTGCGGACCATCGCCGGCGTGCCGCTGGTCGGGTCGCCGGTCCGGCTCGACGGCGCGCGCGCCGACAGCGACCTGCCGCCGCCGGCGCTGGGCGAGCATACGGATGAGGTGTTGAGCGGGCTGGTCGCGGACGATGAGCTGGCGCGGCTTCGAAAGTCAGGGGTGATTGGCTAACCGTTCCTCCCCACGAGCTTCGCTCGCAGGAAGAACTAAGAGTCGATGCGCTCCTTGCCGTAGCGTGATTCGATGAAGCGGCCCTGGGTCTCGAAGGCCGCCATGTCGGCGCGGGCGAGCTGCTCGCTGATGTCGTCGAGCGCGGCGCGGCTCGCGGCCAGCGCTTCGACCAGCCGCTCGTCGGCGCTTTTGCCCTCGCCGTCGGGCTCGCCGCGATAGGCGGCCGGGACGTGGGCGTAGCGGTCGATCAGGCCGGGCAAATGCACCGACATCAGCCGCCGCGCGTCCTGCGCGTTGGGATCGAGCGTGTCGACCCGCTCGAGCGTCTGCTTGAGCGACGGCAGGACCGCGCTCAGCGCATCGATCTCGGCCTGCGCCGGGGGCGGCAGTGCCGCGCGCGTGCGATAGAGGTAGGAATCGAAGCGCTGGACCATCTGGCCGTTGGGCAGGTCGGCGGCCGGGGCCGGCGCGCCGCCCTCGCTTTTCGACCTGAAGGCAAGCACGGCGACAATCCCGATTCCGAGCCCGACGGCCGCGAGGAACCCAAACATGCCAATGGGCATGACCAGCCCGATGGCGATCGTCAGCAGGCTCAAGACTCCGATCGCCACGCCCGCGCGGATCGCGAACCGCGCGAGGCCGGCATTCTGCCGCTGCCGCTCGCGCTGGGCGGCGGCACGAACCGCGCCGCCGCGTTCGTCGGCGCGGCGCATCACGTCGTCCGCATGAGCGAGCCGACTGTCGACCAATTGGCTCGTCCGCTCGGCCCGGGCGAAGCTTTCGTTCGCGCGGTCGAAGATCCGGCCGAGCTCGTTGGCGTTCATTTGCTTTCGATCGGGGTCAGCGGCGAGATCCCGCCCTCGAGCTTGCCCTGGTTCACGCCCTCGGCGCGGGCGATATAGCCCTTCGACTTCTCGACTTCCTTGCCGAGCGTCTCGACGGTCTGCTTCATGTTGCCGAGCGCCTGCAGCTTGAACTGATCGATCTGGTCCATCGTGTCGTAGATGTTCTGGAAGGCGCGCTGGAGCGTCTCCAGCGGGATGGTCGAGGTCGCCGCCTGCTCGTGGATCGCGCCGGTCTGGGTGCGCAGCATCTCGCCGGTCGAATCGATCATGCTCGCGGTGGTCGTGTTGAGCGCGGTGACCTGCTCGAGCACCAGTTTCTGGTTGCTCATCGCCTGGGCGACGGTGACCGCGGTGCGCAGCGCCGACACGGTGGTGGTCGAGGCGCGGTCGACGCCCTTCACCAGCTCGACATTGTTCTTCTTGACCAG
>DASRAY010000092.1:0-43511 GCA_035637935.1 Sphingomicrobium sp. | reverse complement strand
CGGAATCCTGCTCAGCGAGAGCTTGCCGGCACTGGTCTTCTGGCTGGCTCTCGCCGGAGCGAGCTACGGCACGAGCACGCCCAGCCTGTACGGTATCGCGCAAATGTTCGCGGGGCCGAGAGCGTCCGGCACCTGGGTCGGCGTGCAGAACGCGATCGGGAATATTGCCGGTTTCGTCATGCCCGTCGTGACGGGAATCATGATTGACCGGACGGGTAGTTATTCGGGCGGATTTTTCCTCGCCGCAGCGGTTGTCGGCTTCGGCGCTCTGTGGTGGGTGTGGGGGGTCCCCAAGATCCGCCAGATCGAGTTAGACTGACCGTCTCGCCTTGCGGAACAGCGCCGCCGAGGCGAGGAACAGCGCGGCGAACACGCTGGTGCCGATGAGCTCGCGCCAGTGCGGCACGTTGGGCTCGTCGGTGGGCCCGCTGACCGCGACGACGAACACGACCCCGAGCGCGGCCGCGGTCATTATCATCGCGACTGCCATGCCGCGGGCGCGGAAGCGCGCGACGATCGCTCCGGCGACGCCGAGCAGCAGCGCTCCGAAAAACAGCAGGTTGGCTGGATTGTCCTCGCTGCCGACGATCCCGACTGCGAAATTGGCCCAGGTCGTCAGGAACATCCCCAGCAGCGCCAGCGCCGCGCCGCCGCGGTACGACCAGTTGCGGCTCATCCGCGCCGCCAGCTCGAGCGGCACGCCGACCATCAGCAGCATCGCGCCGAAGGCAACGAAGTCGCTGGTCGTCCAGTCGACCTCGGGCGTGAGCTGCATCGCGATGAACGGCAGCGCGAGCAACGCAGCCGCGCCGCCCCAGCCAATCGCGCGCCACGGCATTCGAGCGACCAACCCATCCGCATTGCTTGCCATCTGCCGGCCTCCATGCATCAATAGGCCTACAGCATGCCGCAGCGGCGGCTGAGCGGCATGAGCAAGGCGTGAGGGTTCCCTGAAAAGCTACAGCTTTGACCTGTTCCGGCTCGATCCGGCCGACCGCCAGCTGACCCGTGACGGGGCGCCGGTCGAAGTCAGCGCCCGCTATTTCGACGCGCTTGCGCTGCTCGTCGCGGAGCGCGGCCGGCTGGTCAGCAAGGATCGCTTCATGGGCGAGGTGTGGCGCGGCATCCCCGTCACCGACGAGGCTCTGACCCAGTGCATCCGCACCCTGCGCAAGCAGCTCGGCGACGATGCCGCGCGGCCGCGGTTCATCGAGACTGTGCCCAAGCACGGCTACCGCTTCGTCGCCCCGGTCCAAGTGCTGGGCTCGGCCGCTCGGTCACCGACCGCGCCGCGCGAGCCGTGGCGCGAAACGCTGCTGCTGGCCGGCGCCGGAACGGTGGGAGGCGGCATCGCCGGCTTCATCGGCGGCCTGGTCTACGGGCTCGCCGGAGCATCGCAGCCGCTCGCCCCCGGCATGGGCGCGGTGTCGGTGCTGCTGGTGCTCTTGTGCCTGACGATCCTGGTGGCGCTGATCGGCGGCGTCGGAGTCGCGTTCGGGATCGCCGCCGCGGGTCGGCTGACCGGTCGCGCCTGGCCCATCGCCGGCGGCGCGCTCGGCGGCCTCGCCGTCGGCGCGATCGTCAAGTTCCTCGGCCTCGACGCCTTCAACCTGCTGATCGGCCGCTCGCCGGGCGACATCACCGGCCCGTTCGAGGGAATTGTCATCGGCACCGCGGTCGGGGTCGCCTACGTCATCGCTGCCGCGCTCGAGTCCGGTCCGCGCTGGCGGCGAATCGCCGTCGCGACCCTGTGCGGCGCCGCCGGCGGTGCGCTGGTCGTCGCGCTTGGCGGGCACATGATGGGCGGCAGCTTAGACCTGCTCGCCCACCAGTTCCCGGATTCGCGGCTGCGCCTCGACCGCATCGGCGCCTGGTTCGGCGAGGCGGGGTTCGGCCGGACCGCCCAGCTCGTCACCGCCGCGCTTGAAGGCGCACTGTTCGCGGCCGGCGTGGTCACGGCGATGCGCCTCGCCCGGCGCAACCTCGTCGATGGCTGACGCGCACGGCACGCGAACTCACCTGGGACGGGCGTTCAGGTTGATGGCGTGTTGACATTCTGGCCGCCGAAGTTCGTAATCACCGCTTGCTCGGACCTCACCCACGCGGCGGGAGGCGAGCGATGCCCACATTCGAAATTCCCGACGGCCCGACGAGCATCGAAGCACCGCGCTCGGGCTCCGCACCCGCCGAGGCCATGGCGACCTACAGCGTGACCAACACGAACCCCAGCACGATGGACGGTCGGCTCGGCGTCCGCGTGTCCGGCGCGTCCAAGGACGAATGGTTCACCATCGACGGCAATCGCGAACGCTCGTTCGATGGCAACGAAACCCAGACGGCGACGGTACGGGTCAGATTCCCGCCCGACACTCCGGCCGGCGAATATCCGTTCCGGCTGCGCGCGATCGCGGTCAACGACCCCGACAACGACCACGCCGAAGGCCCGATGACCGTCGCCAAGCTAGGGCCGGGCGGTGGCGGCAAGAAGTCGTTGCTGTGGCTGTGGATATTGCTCGGGCTTCTCGCGGTGGCCGTGACTGGCGGTGCGGCTTATTACCTGTCCAATCGTCACGTCGAAGTTGCGACTAAGGCCGCTCCGCCGCCGCCGGCAGCTCTGGACGATGCACAAGCGCTCCGGCTGGCCGAGAAGAAAACCGCTGCCTGGTTCTCCGCGCTTTCAAAGAAGGATTTGAATGCGCTCGTGAGCCTGTCGCCCCCACCATTCTATTTTGACCAGGGCGTGCTCATCGACGAGTCGCAAATCCGATCGAAGTATGGAGAAATTCTGTTCAACGATCGACCGGCTCAGGAGATAAAAATCGATAAGATGATGTCTTACACGATCGGAAATCTTCGACGGGATAAACCGGAATATCTGCAGGGCGATCGCATTCTGAACGCCATGAAACTGGGCGATCAGGATATTGCAGTCATCGTGATGTTCGCCGGTGGAGAAGGTGCGATCTACTTCTTCAGACGATCGCCCAAGGATGTCGATATGGCAGGCTTCTGGGATTAGCCTCCGGCCTCAAAAATACTCTACTCTTCCACTAGAGTAAGCGTGCGCGTATGGTGCCGCCGCTCCGGGGAGGAATCGATGCGCGCACGTCTGATGGTTCTGCTGCTGGCCGCGGCGGACCTCGCCGCCTGCAACCAGGACGCCGCGACCAACGAGGTCGAGCCCATGTTGAAGAGCCCGGGCCGCTATGCCGGAATCGGCACGTTCGATGCCGGACGCCTGTGGGAACAGATGGCGGGCGCGCCGCAATCTCAGGACCCGACCGCCGCAAGGCTGGCCGATGACGAGCATATCATCGTCGTCCTCGACAGCCACACCGGCGAAATCCGCCAGTGCGGGGACCACAGCGGCGTCTGCGTAGCGATGAACCCGTGGTCGGGCAAAGGCGCTCCGATCGTTGTCCCGACGAAGCTGGCCAAGCATGCCGCCGACCTCGACGCCGAAGCCGAGAAGGTCCAGGCCAGGAACGTCGACAACGTCGCAAGCGAGGTCGCCCCGGCCCGTTAGCTCGACGCTCAGGTCGAGCTGGCCGCTGACCTCGCTGGGTCTCCCGATTCGAGACTCAGTCGGGAACGGGGAACCGGCTGTGGATAAGTGAGTCTTTCCGGCCACGTTTTCCCCAGTTTCGTCGCAGATGTTAACTTTTTCCCTTGGCAGGCGACTCGCAATGATTCAAAGATTCCGCCTGAACGTTCAACGCGTTGCTGCCCGAAGGGGGGATCTGGACCATGAGCATTGATTTCGTCCGGCCGGAAGTCGACGAGCTTCGTCCGCGCATCAGCGTGATCGGGGTCGGCGGCGCAGGCGGCAATGCCATCGCCAACATGATGCGGGCCGACGTCCAGGGGGTCGACTTCGTCGTCGCCAATACCGACGCCCAGGCGCTCAACAATTCGACCGCCGACCGCCGCATCCAGCTCGGCCTCAAGATCACCCAGGGGCTCGGCGCCGGCTCGCGGCCCGAGATCGGCCGCGCCGCGGCGGAAGAGACCCTGGACGAGATCATCCAGTCGCTCGACGGCGCGCACATGTGCTTCATCGCCGCCGGAATGGGCGGCGGCACCGGCACCGGCGCCGCCCCGGTCATCGCCAAGGCCGCGCGGGACAAAGGCATCCTGACCGTCGGCGTCGTCACCAAGCCGTTCGCCTTCGAGGGCGCGCGCCGCGGCCGCGCCGCCGATACCGGGATCCAGGAACTGCAGCAGCACGTCGACACATTGATCGTGATCCCGAACCAGAACCTGTTCCGGCTCGCCAATTCGGAGACGACCTTCAAGGAAGCGTTCGAGATGGCCGACGAGGTGCTCCAGCAGGGCGTCCGCGGGATTACCGACCTGATGGTCATGCCCGGCCTGATCAACCTCGACTTCGCCGACGTCCGCTCGGTGATGAGCGAGATGGGCAAGGCGATGATGGGCACCGGCGAAGCCGACGGCGACAACCGCGCCATCGAGGCCGCCGAGAAGGCGATTTCCAACCCGCTGCTCGACGGGGTCAGCATGAAGGGCGCCAAGGGCGTGATCATCTCGATCACCGGCGGCGAGGACATGCGCCTGATGGAGGTCGACGAGGCCGCCAGCCACATCAAGGAACTCGTCGACCCCGACGCCAACATCATCTGGGGCTCGGCGTTCAACAACGACCTCGGCGGCAAGATCCGCGTGTCGGTCGTCGCCACCGGCATCGATGCCGACGCGGTCGCCCAGCCGACTCCGGGCAAGGTGTTCACTTTCCCGGCGGCGCGCACGACGACGCCGGCTCCGAAGGTGGTCGAGGACAGTGCGGTCGAGAACGTCGACGAGAACGAGGTGCCGCTCGAGCTCACCGCCGAAGCGGAGGAGGATGAAGAGCTGCTGCTCGGCGACGACGACATCCTCACGACGCCGGTCGGCAAGCCGCCGATCGCGCCGCCGACCGACGAGGAGACGGCGGACGAGGCGCCCGCGGCAACGACGACCGGCGGCACCCTGTTCGAGCGCATGTCGAACATCGCCCGCGGCGCGCCGCAGGCCCAGCTCGGCGAGGACGACGAGGCGGCCGAACCCGGCTTCAAGCAGCCGATCGACATCCCGCGCTTCCTGAATCGCCAGAACAACCAGTAACCCGAATATGTGAGGGGAGGGGGCAGTCCGGCGACGGGCTGCCCTTTCATTTTGGGGATTCCTTCCCAGATTCGGCCATCTCACCGTCCTTGCTGCACGGCTCGCCGAGAGCCCCCTAGGCAGAAAGCTTCGGGTAAGATTCTCTCTCCAACGGGGAGAGCGATGCGGGGAAATTTGACGCCACGATTGCTCATAATGTGTGCCGGCGCGGTGCTTGTCGCGGCACCGGCGGTTGGCCAGACCGGCTACGGCTACGGCGTGTCGCAGCCGGAGACGACGTCGGCCGCGCTCGCCCGCTACATCCGGACGCTGGCCTCCGACCCGAGGAATTTCGGCGCCCTGATCGGCGCCGGCAAGGCCGCGCTCGAGCTCGGCGACACCCAGGCGGCGGCCGGATTCTTCGCCCGCGCCGACGAGGTCAATCCGCGCAGTCCGCTGCCCCAGGCGGGGATGGGCGCGGTGTCGGTCGCCAATGGCGAAGCGCAGGCGGCGATGCCCTATTTCACCCGCGCGCAGCAGCTCGGCGCCCCGGCCGCAACCATCGGCTGCGACCGCGGCCTCGCTTACGACCTGCTCGGCCAGCAGGCCAAGGCCCAGGCCGACTATCGCGCCGCCCTCACCGGGCCCGACGCGACCGAGGCGCGCCGCCGCCTCGCCCTCAGCCTGGCGATCAGCGGCGACCAGGCGAGCGCGCTGCAGGTGCTGGCGCCGCTCTCGGCCAGGGGCGACGCCGCCGTCGGCCGGGTCCGCGCCTTCGTCCTCGCGCTGACCGGGGATTCGCGCGGCGCGATGGTCGCGATCGACGCCGCAATGCCGGGCAGCTGGTCGAGGGTGTCGCCGTTCCTGCAGAAACTCCCGACCCTCCAGCCGGGCCAGAAAGCGGCCGCGGTCAACCTCGGCATCTTCCCCGATTCGGGTGCGCCGGCCCTGGCTACCAACACCGTCGCGTCGCCGTACTCCGCATCGTCGGTCGGCACGAACCGCCTGGCCAGCATCGATGAGCTGCTGCAGTCGCCGCCGGCGTCCGCCGCACCGGCCGAGCAACCGAGCTGGCAGCCTGCAGCAGCGACCGCTCAATTGGCCTACGCCGCGCCGGTCCCCCGTCCGACGCCGTCGGTTCAGCCGGCGGTGAACGGGCGCAAGGTCTGGCTGCAGCTGGCGAGCGGCCCCAACGCCGAGGCGCTGCCCGAGCAGTTCCGCCGCATGAAATCGCGCAACCGCACCTTGTTCGACGGAATCAGCGGCTACGTCGCGCGGAGCACGGACCGGGCGCGGCTGGTGATCGGCCCGTTCCGCGGGAACTCCGACGCCGAGATTTTCCAGGAGGACCTGCAGTCGGTCGGCATCGACGCGTTCAGCTGGACCAATTCCGATTCGGACAGGATTGTGCCACTCGGCACGGAATGAGCCTTCCGCCCGGTGTCGCCGCGTCTCCCGACCGCTCGCGCGGCCGCCTTCATCGCGAGAATGACCGAGGGCCGCGCGGCCCGCGCGACATCTTCCAGCGCGACCGCGACCGGATCGTCCATTCGGTCGCCTTCCGCCGCCTGCGGCACAAGACCCAGGTGTTCGTCGCGCCCGACGGCGACCATTTCCGGGTCCGCCTCACCCACAGCATCGAAGTCGCGCAGATCGGCCGGACGATCGCCCGGGCGCTCGGCCTCAACGAGGATCTGACCGAGGCGCTATGCCTCGCCCACGACCTTGGCCATCCGCCCTTCGGTCATGCCGGCGAGACAGCGCTCGACGCCGCTCTCGCCGATGCGGGCGGCTTCGACCACAATGCCCACAGCATCCGCCTGGTGACCAGGCTCGAGGCGCCCTATCCGGATTTCGACGGCCTCAACCTGAGCTGGGAAGCGCTCGAAGGCCTGGCCAAGCATAATGGCCCGGTCGCCCGGCCAACCTGGGCGATGGCCGAGGCCGACGCCGAGTGGAGCCTGGATTTGCCGGGCTGGCCGGGGCTCGAAGCCCAGGTCGCGGCGATCGCGGACGACATTGCCTACGACAACCACGACATTGACGACGGCTTGCGCGCCGGGATCCTCGAGCTCGACGACCTGCTCGAACTACCGCTGATCGCCCGGAACTGGGCGGCGATCGGCCAGCGCCACCCCGGCATTTCCCAGGACAAGCGCCAGCGCGCGCTGGTGCGCGACATGATCGGCGGGATGGTCGGCGACGTCCTCGCCGAAACAGCGCGGCGCGTCGGCGAGGCAGGCGTCATGACCGTCGACGAGGTTCGCGCGGCGGGGCATCCGCTGGTCGGCTTTTCGGCCGCGCTGGCGGAGGAGGAGCGGCAGCTCAAGCAGTTGCTCTATGGCCGGCTGTACGAATCCCCGCAGCTCGAACAGGTGCGCGAGGAGGCCGAGCGGATCGTCGGCAACCTCGCAGCAGCCTATCGCAGCGATCCGAAGCTGCTGCCCGAGCCGTGGCGGCGCGGGGCCAGCGAGCTCGAACAACTGCGAACGATCGGCGACTTCATCGCCGGGATGACCGACCGCTTTGCGATCGCCCGCCACGAGGAGCTGGCGGGGCCGGTCCGGCTGCCCGATCGCTTCTAAGCGAAGGGATTCGCCGGCCTCGCCGTTAGACGGGATGCTCACCGGCGGTTCAGCCCCGGCGGGGCATGGCCCGAGCGGGAGAGGGTTCGCATGAATTCAGCCGCAATCGCCCTGAACCGCTTCGGGCTCGGCGCCCGTTCGGGCGACCCGGCTCCAAGCCAGGGCAAGGCGTGGCTACTCGGCCAGCTCGACCGATTCGAGCCGCGCCCGCGACCGATCGCCGCGGTGCCGCCGCGCCGCGAGATCGTCGGCCAGCTCGCCGATTACATTGCCGAGCAGCGCGCCGCCGGGCGCGCCAAGCGGCAAAATGCGGCAATGCCGACGGATCAGCAGCGGGGCGACGGAATCCCCGACGACGCCAAGCGCTTCCTGCGGCGCGGAATCCGCGACGACTATCTGGTGATGGTCGGCGCTCGCCTGTCGTCCGCGCTGACCACCAGCAGCCCGTTCGTCGAACGGCTGGTCCATTTCTGGGCCAACCATTTCGCGGTCTCGGCCGACAAATTGCCGGTGGTCCCATTGGCCGGATTACTCGAGTTCGAGGCGATCCGACCGCATGTGCTGGGCAAATTCTCCGACATGCTGATCGCGGTCGAGCAGCATCCGGCAATGCTCATCTACCTCGACCAGGCGCAGTCGATCGGCCCGGATTCGCGCGCCGGCCAGTTCATCGCCGCGCGCGGCCGCCAAAAGCGCGGCCTCAACGAGAATCTCGCCCGCGAGATCCTCGAGCTTCATACGCTCGGCGTGCGCACCGGCTACAGCCAGGCCGACGTCACCGAATTCGCCCGGGCCCTGACCGGCTGGACGGTGGGCGGGCTCGGCCGCGGACCGGCCGCGCGACTGACCGGGAACGCGCCGACCGGGGAGTTCGCCTTCGCCGAGCTGATCCACCAGCCGGGCGACCGGCTGATCATGGGCAAGCGCTATGGCCAGGATGGTGAGCGGCAGGCGCAGGCCGTGCTCCTCGACCTGGCGGCGCACCCGGCGACCGCGAAGCACCTCGCGACCAAGCTCGCGCGCCACTTCGCGGGCGACGATCCGCCGCCGGCGATGGTCGACCGGCTGACCCAGGCCTATCTCAGGAGCGGCGGCGACCTGCCGACGCTCTATCGCGCAATCATCGACTCGCCCGAGGCCTGGGCCGCGCAGCCGCTCAAGTTCAAGACGCCGTGGGAATGGTCGGTCTCGGCACTGCGGGCGCTTAACCAGGCCGAGCTCGATCCTACGGTGGCGGGCGCGCTGATGCAGCAGCTCGGCCAGCCCGTCTGGAAGCCCGGCTCGCCCGCCGGCTTCGACGACATCGCCGCGAGCTGGGCCGCGCCGGAGGCGCTCGTGCGCCGGGTCGAGGTGGCGCAGCGGATCGCCGATCGCGTCGGCTCGTCAGTCGACCCGCGCTCGCTCGCCGAACAGGTCCTGCCGGGCTCACTGGGTGCGGCGACAAGGACCGCCATCGCCCGGGCCGAAAGCCCGGTCGAAGGCCTGGCGCTGCTGCTGGTCAGCCCCGAGTTCGTGAGGAGATGAGCATGCTCAGCCGCCGCTTCTTCCTCGCCGCCGGAGGCGTCACCATTGCCAGCCTCGGGCTGCCGCGGTTGGCGTTCGCCAAAGCCGACACGCCCAAGCGCCTCCTGTTCATCATCCAGCGCGGCGCCGCCGACGGCCTGGCAATCCTCGCGCCGACCGGCGACCCGATCTATCGCGGCGTGCGCGGGGACTTCATCCCCGACCTGCAAACCGGCGCCAAGCTCGACGGCTTCTTCACCCTCCATCCCGCGCTGGCCGAGACGGCGAAGCTCTACGGCGCGAAGCAGGCTTTGTTCGTGCATGCGGTCGCCTCGCCCTATCGCGACCGCTCGCACTTCGACGGCCAGAACGTGCTCGAGACCGGCGGCACCGCCGCCTACCGGGTCAAGGACGGCTGGATGAACCGGCTCTTAGGCCTGCTGCCGCGGGACGAGGCCAAGGCGCTGGCGCTGTCGTCGACCGTGCCGATGGCCCTCCGCGGACCCCACGACGTGTCGTCTTACGCCGCCTCGGCGCTGCCGGGCGCCCCGGACGACCTGCTCGCCCGGGTCGGCAGGCTCTACGAGAGCGACCAGCAGCTGCACGGCCTGTGGACGGCGGCGATGGAGACCCGGATGACCGCGGGCGACCCCGCCGGCGGCGCCGGGCAGACCGGCGCGGCGACCGGGGCCCTAGCCGCCAAGCTGCTCGCCGGCGAGGGCGGAGCGCGGATCGCGATGATCGAGACCGGCGGCTGGGACACCCACTCGGGCCAGCGCGGGCGGCTCAACGCCCAGCTGCGCGGGCTCGACCAGCTCGTCGCTGCGCTCAAGGCCGGGCTCGGCCAGGACTGGGCGAACACCCTGGTGATCGTCGCCACCGAGTTCGGCCGCACGGTCGCGCCCAACGGCACCGGCGGCACCGATCACGGTACCGCGTCGGCCGCGATGCTGCTCGGCGGCGCGGTCGCGGGCGGCAAGATCGTCGCCGATTGGCCGGGGCTGGGGCAAGGCGCGCTCTACGAAGGCCGCGACCTCAAGCCGACCACCGACCTCGACGCCCTGATCGGGGCCGCGCTGGCCCAGCACTTCGGGCTCGACCCGGCGCGGACGATGACGGCGTTGTTCCCGGAGACACGTGGCATCGTTCTGAAGCAGCAGCTGATCGCTTAACCCTCCCGGGTTCGCGTTAACCATTTATCGCATTGTTATCGCATCCGTTTTGGTGGACGCTCCCGGCGGGGGCAGTGTGAGTCGTCCCGGAGCGGCGGCCTGTCCCTGGGAGAGGGCGTCATGGCTTATTCGGGCGTGTTCGTGTTCGGGGACAGCCTCGTCGATTCGGGGAACGCGCTGAAGCTTGCCCAATGGTACGGCGGACTCCCCTTCACCGACCTGCCCGAAGGCGCTCCGACCGCCGCGCTGGGCTATTTCCAGGGCCGCTTCACCGACGGCTACACATTCGCCGATTTGCTCGCCAACAAGGCCGTCGGGCTCGTAACCAAGCCGGTCTTTCCCTACGGCTTTGAGGATCCGGTGTTCGGCCTCCCGATCGATCCGTTCGCCTCCGATCCGAACGGGCACAATCTGAACTTCGCCTACGGCGGCGCGCAGATCCGCCAGGGCGACGAGGTCGTCCCCGACCTCGATGGCCAGACCGACGCGTTCAAGGACGCGGTCGACAATCATGCCGATCCCAATGCGCTTTACGTCTTCACCATCGGCGGCAACGATGTCCGCAGCCTCGCGCCGAGCGGCAGCACACCGGACTCCGTCGCGGATGCGCAGGAGGCGCTCGGCAAGGCCGCCGACAAGATGCTGCACGAGATCGCGCAGCTGGTCGACATCGGCGCCCACCATATCCTGATCACCGGCGTCCCCGACGTCGGGATCATCCCCAAATATGACTTGAACGGCAACAATGTGCTCGACGGCGTCGAGCTGGCGCGGAGCGCGGCGGCGACCGACTATTCGATCTATCTCGACACCTTGATCCGCACCCAGATCGTCCCCGCGCTGCAGGCGATGGGCGCGTCGGTGACCTACGTGCCGCTGATGGATTATCGGGATTCGGCGGGCAACCTGGTTGAAGGGACGCTGAGCAAGATCCTGCCTGAGCTCGCTGCGCTGCACGGCCTGACGACGGGGGAGCTCGCCGGGAATCTGCTCGCCCACCGGGACCTGACTTTCTTCGACCAGGTACATCCGACCGCCCAGGCGCACGCGCTCGTCGGCGCTTATTCCTATGCGCTGCTGACGGGTACGCCGTGGATCGAGACCCTGCCGCTGACCGGCGCCGACGTCGATTACCGCTCGATTGCGAGCATCGGCGCGGTCGGCGAAGTCGACAAGCTGGTCGTCGCCCTGGTTGCGGGGACCAGCTACACGTTCGAGATGCTCGGGGTGAGCTCGCTCGGCACCGCCGGCAGCCTTGCCGATCCCTCGCTGCGCCTGCTCGGCCCCAACGGAAGCCAGGTCGGCGCGGATGCCGACAGCGGCGCAGGCTTCGACTCGACCCTGACGTTCACGGCCACCGCGAGCGGCAATTACACGCTCGAGCTGTCGGCGACGGGAAACGCCATCGGAACCTATGCCGCACAAGCCGCGGTGGTCGGCGGCGCGGCAATGCTGGCCGGCAACACCTACACCGTCAGCAACGCTTCGACCTTGGTCCTCGAGGGCGCCGGCGGAATCGGCCAGGACGTGGTCAAGACGAGCGTCAGCTACGCGCTCGCCACAGGCAGCGAGATCGAGGTGCTGCGCACCACCAACGACAAGGGCAAGGGCGCCATCGACCTCACCGGCAACGACTTCAACCAGACCATCGTCGGCAATTCGGGAAACAACCTCATCGAGGGCAAAGGCGGAACGGACGTGCTGACCGGCGGCGGCGGCAACGACACCTTCATCCTCGGCAATGCCGCCGTGCTGGCCCCCGGGAACGTCGACTCGATCACCGACTACGCCAAGGGCGACATCGTCGACGTAACGCAAGTCCTGAACGTGGCGGCCGGCACGAACGTCCTTGGCGGCGGCTTCTTGCGGGTGACCAGCAGCGGACTGATCCAGGTCGACGTCGATGGCGGCGGCGACCATTGGGTGACGTTGAGTGCAATCAACGGATCGGCGTCGGTCGCGATACGTTATTTGTCGGGCGGCGCTGCCGCGACCGCTTCAGTCGCGCGAACCGCCGACTCGTCGACGCTGCACGCAGCGCACGTCGCGAGCGCAGCGCTCGATCTGAGCGGCGACTATCAGCACCATGCGCCCATCGACCTGATCTGACCGCCAAGGGTGACGCCCGGCAAAGGCTGCGCTAGAGGCGCACGCTTTCCAGCACTGGTGCACCTGTTTTGAGCCTTTACGCCCAATATGCCGCGCTCCTTGACGGAGTGCTCGACGACCTCGTTGCCGACGGCGCGCTTCCGGCGGACATTGACCGGAGGAACGTCACGGTTGAGCCGCCGCGCGACCCCGCTCACGGCGACCTCGCGACCAATGCGGCGATGGTCCTGGCCAAGGCCGCGGGCACCAACCCGCGCGCGCTCGCCGAGGCGATCCGGCCGAAGCTCGAGGCGCTGCCGCCGGTAACCGCGGTCGAGATCGCCGGGCCGGGCTTCATCAACCTTCGCCTCCACGCCGATGCCTGGCGCGACGAATTGAGGACCATCCTGCGCGAGGGCGACGAATACGGGCTGTCGAGCGTGGGCGGCATCGAGCGGGTCAACGTCGAATATGTCTCGGCCAACCCGACCGGGCCGCTGCACATGGGCCATTGCCGCGGCGCGGTGGTTGGCGACAGCCTCGCCCGGCTGCTCGAGGCCGCGGGCTTCCAGGTCACCAAGGAATATTATGTCAACGACGCCGGCGCCCAGGTCGACACGCTCGCCCGCTCGCTCCACCTGCGCTACCGCGAGGCGCTGGGCGAGGATGTCGGCGGGATTCCGGAGGGGCTCTATCCCGGCGACTATCTGAAGCCGGTCGCAGCTCTGCTCGCCGGCGAGTTCGGCGACCGCTATGCGGTCGCGCCCGAAGCCGAATGGCTCGACCTGTTCCGCGAGCGCGCGATCAAGGCGATGCTCGACCTGATCCGCCATGACCTCGGCCTGCTCGACATCCACCATGACCTGTTCTCGTCCGAGGCGGAGCTGCAGCGGGCGGGCGCGGTCGACGCGGCGATGGAAGTGCTGCGCGGCAAGGGGCTGGTCTACGAAGGCGTGCTCGAGCGGCCCAAGAGTCTCGATCCCCATGACGAGTGGGAGCCGGTCGAGCTCACCCTGTTCCGCTCGAGCCAGTTCGGCGACGACCAGGACCGGCCGATGAAGAAGTCGGACGGGAGCTGGACCTATTTCGGCGCCGACGCCGCCTACCATTGGCAGAAAGCCCAGAACGCCGACCATCTGGTCAACATCTGGGGTGCGGACCATGCCGGGACGGTCAAGCGCGTCCAGTCGGCGGTCCGCGCGCTGACCGACGGCCGGGTCGACCTCGACGTCAAGCTGATCAACATGGTCCGGCTGTTCCGCGGCGGCGAGCCGGTCAAAATGTCGAAGCGCGCCGGCGACTTCGTCACGCTGGCCGAGGTCGTGAATGAGGTCGGCAAGGACGTCGTCCGCTTCATGATGCTGACCAAGCGCGCCGACACTCCGCTCGACTTCGATTTCACGAAGGTGGTCGAGGCGTCGAAGGACAATCCGGTGTTCTACGTCCAATACGCCCACGCCCGGATCAGCTCGCTCAAGCGCAAGGCGGCGGATGCCGGGGTCGATCTGAGCGGCGCCGCGGACCTGGCGCTGCTCGACGAGGAGGAGCTCGCGCTCGTCAGGCGCGCCGCCCAATATCCGCGCACCATCGAAAGCGCCGCGCTGGCCCACGAGCCCCACCGCATCGCTTTCTATCTGTACGACCTGGCGTCCGACTTCCACGCCTTGTGGAACCGCGGCAATGACGATCCCGAGCGGCGCTTCCTGCTTGAAAATAATCCACAACTTTCGCGCGCGCGGCTGGAACTCGCGCTCGGAATCGCGCAGATCATCCGGAGCGGTTTGGCCCTCATGGGAGTCGCTGCGACCGAGGAGATGCGCTGACGATGACCGACAGCCGGGTGGCGCTCGGCATGGACCGGCTGCCATGGCTTCCCGACGAACCGATAGCGACGCCGCGGGCGCCCGCGACGGCGGCACGCACCGTCGCGCTGCTCGGCTGGGCGGTGGCCGCGATGCTGGCGATTGCTGCCGCTTCCTACTGGCTCGGCCTTGCCAGCAAGCGCGACGCTCCGTCCGGCGACGGCGGTTCGGCGAGCCTGCAGGCGACGGTTCCGCTCCCGCCGCCGGCCGAGCCCGCCGCAACTTCGGGGAAGCCGGAGCCGATCGTCGCTCCGCCGATCCCGATCATCGTCGAGCGACCGGTGATCAAGCATGTCGTGGTCGAGCGCCTGGTGCCGGCACCCGCCGCCGAGCAACCGGTGGCGACGGCCGACGACGCCGCCACTCCGCCGGAAAGCGAAAGCGCGGCCGAAAGCGACGGCAATGCCGCTGCCGCGATCCCTCCGCCCTCGCCCAAGCCCGAGCCAGCGCGACCCGTCTACACCGGCCCGTGGCCGGTGCGCGTGGTAGACGGCGCTTCCGGGCGGCTGGTCCGCATCGGCGCCTTCCGCACCGCTCGCCAGGCGAAGAAGGGCTGGTGGGCGATCGTCAAGAACAACCCGGCGATGAAGCGCCTTCCGGCGCTGGTCGTCCCGGTCCAGTCCTACCGCAACGGCCAGGTCTATTATCGCCTGCAGATGGGGACGACCTCGCAGGCTCATTCGACCGTCCTCTGCCAACGCATGCGCATGATTGGGCAAAGCTGCGTCGTGATCGACGAGCGCCGCGCGTGACCGACCAGCGCTCGGCCTATGACGACGGCCAATTGCCGTGGCTGACCGCGGTCGAGGACGAGGACGAGCCGCGCGGGGTGTCGGCCCGCAAGATGCTGGCGGCATTGCTGGTCGTGCTGCTGGCCGCGGCCCTCGTCGCCGCGACCTTCTTCTGGATCGGCCGCCGCGACGCGGAGGTCGGTGGAGCGCCCGAGCTGATCAAGGCCGAGCCGGGGCCGTACAAGGTGAAGCCGCCCAACCCCGGCGGGCTCAATGTCGCCGGCGACAGCCAGACCGCCTACGAGACCAGCGCCGGCGAGGACAAGGACGCTCAACTGGACTTGAGCAAGGTCCGCGAGACTCCGGCGCCGCCGCCGAAGGACGAGCCGAAGCGAATCCCGCCCAACGAGACCAAGCAGCCGGTGACGGCCGAACCGGCGCCGCCGGCCGCTCCGACCGGGGGTTCGGGCAGCGTCGTCCAGCTTGGCGCCTTCGCCAACCGCGCCCAGGCCGAGCGGGCCTGGTCGGCGCTGTCGGCGCGCTTCCCGGCGGTCGCGTCGGCGAACAAACTCGTCATGCCGTTCCCGGGCGGGATTCGGCTGCGCGCCACGACGGCGTCGCCCGGCGACGCCCGGCAGCTGTGCCAGACGCTCAAGGCCGCGGGCGAGAATTGCTTCGTGGCGCAATAAGCGATGCAGGCGGCAATCTACGGTCTCGAGGGCCTCGCGCTGAGCGATGAGGAGCGCGGCTTTTTCCGGGATTCGGAGCCGGCCGGCTTCATCCTCTTCAAGCGCAATTGCGGCGACCCTGGCCAGCTCCTGCGCCTGACCGACAGCCTGCGCGACCTCACCGGCCGGGCCGACCTGCCGATCCTGATCGACCAGGAGGGCGGGCGAGTGGCGCGGATGCGGCCGCCCGAATGGCCGGCCTTTCCCGCCGCGGAGCGCTTCGCCGAACTCTATGCGCTGGCGCCGTCGTCGGCGATCGAGGCGGTGCGCTCGAACGCGCGGGCCATCGCGCTGACGCTCCGCGCCGGCGGCCTCAACGTCGACGCTTTGCCCCTGCTCGACGTTCGGCAGGTGGGCGCCAGCGACATCATCGGTGACCGCGCGCTGGGCTCGGCGCCGATGCAGGTGGCGGCGCTCGGGCGGGCGGTGCTCGACGGCCTGGCCTCGGCCGGGGTGGTCGGGATCGTCAAGCATATGCCGGGGCACGGCCGGGCCCTCGTCGACAGCCACAAGGAGCTTCCGGTCGTCCCGGCGAGCGCCGAGGAGCTGGAATCGGACCTCGAGCCGTTCGAGCGGCTGGCGTCGGCGCCGATGGGGATGACCGCGCACGTCGTCTACACGACCTGGGACCCTGACCGGCCGGCGAGCCTGTCGCCGACCGTCATCGGCGACATCATCCGCGGCCGGATCGGCTTCGACGGCTTCCTGATGAGCGACGACCTCGGGATGGAGGCGCTCCAGGGCGACTTTGAGAGCCGCGCGGCGGGCGTGGTCGCGGCCGGCTGCGACGCGGCGCTGCACTGCTCGGGCAAGATGGAGGAGATGGTCGCGGTCGCGAAGGCCGTGCCGCGCCTGAGCCACGAAGGCGAAGCACGGCTGGCCCGGGCGATGGCCGTCACCCTGGTCGAAGATCATGACGGGCCGACGTTTGCCGAGGCCGTCGCCAGGCGCGACGAACTGCTGGCGCTGGTATAGGTAGGGCGATGGAGACCGACGCGGAGTTTGAGGAACGGCCGATCCGCCAGCCGGATGAGCTGACGCTGAGCCTCGACGGCTGGGAAGGGCCGCTCGACCTGCTGCTGAGCCTCGCCCGGGCGCAGAAGGTCGACCTCGCGCAAATCTCGATCCTGCAGCTGGTCGAACAATATCTCGCCTATCTGTCCGAAGCGCGCGCGCTGAAGCTCGAGATCGCGGCCGATTACCTGGTGATGGCGGCGTGGCTCGCCTACCTCAAGTCGTGCCTGCTGCTGCCCAAGGATCCCGAGCAGGATCCGAGCCCCGAAGAGATTGCCTTCCGGCTGCAGATGCGGCTGCAGCGCCTCGATGCGATGCGCGAGGCCGGCGCGCGGCTGCTCGGCCGCGACCGGGTCGGCCGCGATGTCTTCCTGCGCGGGAACCCGGAGGGCCTGCGCCTGGTCCGCAGGGCGCTGTGGCAGGTGCGCGATTTCGACCTGTTCGCAGCCTACGGGGCGGTTCGCGCCCGCTCCGCACCGGCGCTCCACGTGGTTCACGCCCGCGCGGTGATGACGCTCGAGGAAGCAATCGAGCGGGTTGGGCGGATGATCGGCCAGGCGCTCGACTGGACCTTCCTCGAAAGCTTCCTGCCGTCGAGCCAGGACCCGCAGTTCCGCAAGTCCGCGCTCGCCTCGAGCTTCCTCGCCGCGCTCGAGCTCGCGCGCCGCGGCCGGCTCGACATCGCCCAGGACGAGCCGTTCGCTCCGATCATGCTTAAGGTCGCTTAAGGCGTGGACGAGTTCACCCGCTCGGTCGAAGCGACGATCTTCGCCTCGGCCACGCCGCTCAGCGTCGAGGAGATTGCCGAGCACGTCGGCGAGGGACCGGTGGAGCTCGCGCTCGGCGAGCTCGCAGCACATTATGAAAGCCGCGGGATCGAGCTGGTCGAGCGTGGCGGGCACTGGCATTTCCAGACCGCGCCCGACCTCGCACACTTGCTGCGCCGGACCCGCGAGGAGCCGCGCCGGCTGTCGCGCGCCGCGACCGAGACGCTGGCGATCATCGCCTACCACGAGCCGGTCAGCCGCGCCGAGATCGAGGCGATCCGCGGCGTCCAGATCTCCAAGGGCACGCTCGACGTGCTGATGGACGCCGGATGGGTGCGGCCGGCGGGCCGGAGGGAAGGGCCGGGGCGGCCGTTACTCTATGCGACGACGCAGGAGTTCCTGACTCATTTCGGGCTGGGCTCGCGCCGCGACCTGCCGGGGATCGACGACCTCAAGGCCGCGGGCCTGCTCGATCCGCTCGACGACGCTGCCTTCCAGCTTCAACTGGAAAGCGAGGATGAGGCGGACTAGAAGCACGCCTCAAAGGAGTTTCATCATGGGTCTTCAATGGCCACACCTTCTGCTTCTTCTCGTGATCGTCCTCCTCGTGTTCGGCGCGGGCCGGATCTCGAACATCATGGGCGAGCTCGGCAAGGGCATGAAGAGTTTCAAGCAGGGCTTGTCCGACGAGGAAGACGATGCGCGCAAGCGCCATGAGGAACAGCGCCGCGCCGAAGGGCAGCGCCAGCTGCCCCGCGATCAGGACCCGATCGACGTCACGCCTCGGCGCGACGAGCCCGCGGCAACGCCGCCGCGAGACGACGAAGCCCGTTAAGCTCTAGAAGGGCCGGCATGTTCGGCGTCGATTCCACCGAGCTCGCGATCGTCGCGATCCTCGCCCTGATCTTCATCGGGCCCAAGGACCTGCCGAAGGTCCTGCGCACGGTCGGCTACTGGGTCGGCCGGATGCGCGGGATGGCGCGCCATTTCACCGCAGGCATGGAAAATATGATGCGCGAGGCCGAGCTCGAGGAAATGGAGAAGAAGTGGCGCGAGGAGAATGAGCGCATCATGCGGCTCCATCCCTCCAACCCGGCCGAAGCCGGCCAGCCGGGCGAAATGCCGCCGATCGCCGATCCCGAGCTGCCAGTGACCGACGAGGAGGAGCTTCCGCCCGAGAAGCGGCCGCTGCCGTGAGGGATATCGACGAAACCAAGCAGCCCTTGCTCGAACATCTGATCGAGCTGCGGCGCCGGCTGCTGTGGTGCCTCGCGACCTTGCTCGTCACCTTCCTCGTCTGCATCTATTTCGCCGACAACATCTTCGCCGTGCTGGTCCAGCCGCTGCTTCGGGCCGGGCAGGGCAAGCTCATCTACACCGACATTTTCGAAGCCTTCTTCGCCCGGGTGAAGGTCGCGCTGTTCGCGGCGATCATGCTGAGCTTCCCGGTGCTCGCGACCCAGCTGTGGCGGTTCGTCGCCCCAGGCCTCTACGCGAAGGAGAAGAACGCCTTCCTGCCGTTCCTGCTGGCGACGCCGCTGTTCTTCGCCGCCGGGGCGACCTTCGCATATTTCGTCGCAATGCCCTGGGCGCTGCATTTCCTGCTCGGCTTCCAGGGCAATATCGGCGGGGTCACCCAGGAGGCACTCCCTGGGGTCGGCAATTATCTGACCTTCGTCACCCGCTTCCTGTTCGGGTTCGGCGCGGCGTTCCTGCTGCCGATCCTGCTGATGATCCTCGAGCGCGCGGGCCTGGTGACCCGCGAGCAGTTGGTCAGGTCGCGCCGCTACGCAATAGTCGCGGCCGCCGCGGTGTCCGCCGTGCTCACTCCGCCCGACGCGGTCTCGATGCTGCTGCTGCTGGTGCCGCTCTACGGTCTCTACGAATTCGCGATCCTCGCCATCCGCATCACCCATTGGCGCGCGGCGCGGAAAGCGGCCCGGTCAGACTCGATCGTTTCGGAAGCCCAGACAAGAGAGGGCCCGGAAGCGCCACCGGGGGGGGGGAGGGTTGGCGGTTCCGGGCCCATTTAAGCGGATAGCGAGAGCGGGGGGGCAAAAGGTCACTATCCGAACAGCACAACGCCCCTTCTTCGCCAACAGTTCCGAGCCCCTGAAGAATTTTTTAGCTACAGCCGTAACGACATGCGCTCTTGATCACAGCGGAGGAAATACAGGCAGATCAACGCTGTAGCGGCCAAGTTTCCGCTCCAGGGTCGATCGAAGTTGTTTCGCGAGGCCAGCGATAATGCGTTCAAATTGCGCCATTTCCGGTTGCTCCGAATCCTCGGGGACCAGGACCGGGCTGCCCAGCATCAGTCGCGCGGTCAGCTGGCTGGTCCGGCGCAGCGAAATTTCGACCGGATCCTGCGGTCGGTTGAGCATCGCATATTCGACGATCTCCGTGACCAGGAAGGCCACCGCGACGGCGACGTCCTGGGTTGTGTTGACGGTCTCGAGCTCAAGGTCGATCGCCAGCTTCCTGGCCGGCTCGGGGGCGCCGGCGCGAAGCTCGGCGGCGAGCTCGGACAGCAGCGGACGAAGGGCGATCCCGCGATTCTCCTCCATCTCGGCGAAATGGTTGCGGTGGACGATCGACAGCGCTCCGACGCGCCGGCCGATGCCGGCATAGGCCGCGCGGGCATCCGGACTCTCCGCGCTGCGGCCGTGGATGTTGAGCAGCGAAGCGATGACCTGCAGATTGTTCTTCACCCGGTGGTGGACCTCGCGCACCAGCCGCCGTTGACCGGTCAGCGCCTCGGTCATCTCGCGTTCCGATTCCTCGACTTGGGCGACGGCGCGGCCGAAGGCGTCGCGCAGCCCCTGGATCTCGGTCGACGGGCCGACCTTCCGCGGCAGGTCGAGCCCATCCCCGCCCGGCTGATATTGCACCACCGCCCGCTCCAGCCGCCTTAACGGGCGGATCAGCAAGCGAGTCACCAACAGCCAGGTCACCAGCGCCGCCAGCACCCACATCAGCAGCGGCAGCAGCAGCAGCCCCTTGTCGATCGTGGTCAGCGCCGTGACCGGGAACCCGACCCGCGCGGTCAGCGCATCGTTGGCGATCGGCAGCTCGGTGTAGGTCAGCGCGGCACCCGGGGGCGGCGGCACGATGTCGAGCCGGTGTTCGCCGTCGACCAGCTCGAGCGCACTGACCGTCCCGGTCGAATCGAGCGCCGCGCTGCGCAGCTCGGCGGTCGTGACGCTGGCGGTCGCCATCCCGCCGACGACTCCGACGCGGAGGTCGACCTGCCGGTCGTCGGGGTCGATCCACACCCGGACGTCACCCGGCGCGACCAGGGGAGCGTCGGTGCGCGGCACAAACCCGCCGGCGCTGCACAGCAATTTCCCCGACGAATCCCGAAGCGTGAAGCTGCGCGAGATCGCTGGTGCGGTGGCGAGCGCCGTGAGCGCGCGACCGCAGGGGTCGCTGCCGCCGCTGGCGATGGCGCCGGCCGAGGCCACCCGAAGCGCCAGCGCGTTGCGCGCGATCAGGCCTTCGGCGGCGCGCGCCGCGGTGCGCGCCTCGGCGGCGCTGCGCTGGCGCAGCATGTCGTTGGCGTCATGGATTCCCGAGAAGGCAATAAGGCTGAGCCCGACCCCGATGGGGAGCAGCAGCGCGGTCAGGATGAGCAGCAGCTTGGCCGCGGTGGAGAGGCCGGCGAACCAGCGGGCGGCGGCCTTCACCATCCCGCGCCAGCCATCAGTTCAGCTGAGTTTTCCGAGAAGATTGACGAACTCGTCGGGGACCGTTTCGCGCAGCGTGTCGTCGTAGACCGAGCGCAGCGCGCGCCCGAGGTCGGTGGAGCGCTGCTTGCGCCCCTTCTTGTCGCGATCTGCAGGCTTCGAGAGACGGCTGCCCTGCCTTCCGCCCTCCGACTGGCCTCGAACCTTAGCACTCAACCTCTAATCCCCCCCGCGCGGGTCAACGCGCTCATACAAACCTCGACTCCAGGCGCAACGGGTCAGAACCGGCCGCGTGCCGAAACGAAACGCGAAAATGCACGAACCCGGGCTGACACTTGCCCGCCTCCGCGAGGGGGGAAACCAAATGCGCTGTGCTTGGTTCCAACCTCCGTCACTTCTCTGGGGAGGCAAGCTTAAGTGGGGATCGATCCTTCCAGGGTTGCAACAATACCGACGCACGGCCAAAGACCCGCTAACTCGTAGGCTAGGAGAGCATTCACATATGTCGCTGGGCCAGGAACTTGCTCCGCATCTGCCCTTCCTGCGCCGCTACGCGCGGGCGCTGACCGGCAGCCAGGCGCATGGCGATGCCTTCGTTCGAGCAGCGCTCGAGGCGATCGTCGCCAAGCCCGATGAATTCCCACGGGACGTCGACCCGCGTCTGGGGCTGTACAAGACCTTCCACGCCATCTGGTCGACCGCCAATATCGAGGAGGGCGAGGAGCCGGCGCGCGGCTCGGCCGGTCCCGAGTCGATCGCGCACGCGCGGCTGTCGCGGATCACGCCGCTGTCGCGCCAGGCGCTGCTGCTGACCTCGCTCGAAGGCTTTTCGTCGGAAGACACCGGCTATCTGATCGGGGCGCGGCCGGCCGACGTCGACTCGCTGGTCGCCGAAGCGCTCGAGGAGATCGAGCGCCAGACGCTCGCCGACGTGCTGATCATCGAGGATGAGCCCATCATCGCGATGGACATCGAAACCATCGTCCGCGACCTCGGCCACAACGTGACCGGCGTGGCGGTAACCCGGGACGAGGCCGTCGCCCAGGCGCGCCAGAACCCGCCGGGGCTGGTGCTCGCCGACATCCAGCTCGCTGACGATTCGAGCGGGATCGATGCGGTTAAGGACATCCTCGCCGAATTCTCGGTGCCGGTGATCTTCATCACCGCCTTCCCCGAGCGACTGCTGACCGGGACTCGGCCGGAGCCGACCTTCCTCATCACCAAGCCGTTCCAGCGGTCGACCGTCAAAGCGGCGATCGCCCAAGCCCTGTTCTTCGACGCGGCGACCGTCCCGGCGGTCTGATCGCGCCGATTGGGAACACGGTTCGCGAAGGCGCGTTGGCCTTCCCGAACGAGGATTGGTGCGGAAGAGCAATAATGCCCGAAACTGATGCAGACCGTTCGTCGCCGCACGCGACGACGACGGAAGCCCGGGCTGGCTCGACCCCGCACATGACACGCTACGTGCTGACTGTCGGCCTGATTCTGGTGATCGCGGCTTTTGCGATCGTCATCTGGGTCGGTGGGTCCTGAAGCACTGGCATCTGTCACAATCCCTGTTCATGCTCGAGTCACGCGGCAACGTGCTTTGCGCGTTGCCTGAACAGAGGGTGCGGGGTGAGATTTGACCCAGGGTCGTGAAGAGGAGCAAATGCCGGGCAGTCCGGCCGAGCCCGTTCCGCTGTCCGATCCCGAATTCAAGGACCAGCTGGCGACGGTCATTCCGCATCTGCGCGCATTCGGCCGGTCGCTGTCGGGCAGCCGCGATCTCGCCGACGACCTCGTCCAGGAGACGCTGCTCAAGGCGTGGGCGGCGCGCAAGCGCTTCCAGGCCGGGACCAACATGCGGGCATGGACCTTCATCATCCTGCGCAACCTGTTCTTGAGCCAGATGCGTCGTGCCCGGTTCAAGGGGGAATGGGACGACATCACCGCGTCCAAGATCCTGGCCGCGCCGGCGAGCCAGGACCGCCACATCGAGCTTAGCGATATGCAGCGGGCGCTGATGCACCTGCCGCAGCCCCAGCGCGAGGCCCTGATCCTGGTCGGCGCGGGCGGCTTCGCTTATGAGGAAGCGGCGGAAATCTGCGGGTGCGCGGTCGGCACGATCAAGAGCCGGGTTGCGCGCGGCCGGGTCGCGCTCGAGCAGTTGCTGACCAGCGGCAAGCTCCCCTCGCGCCGCCAGCACAAGACCGATCCGGACAAGTCGGCGCTGCAGACCATCATGGGCGAAGTCGACGAGCTCAGCCGCGACCACGGGTGATCCTCCCCGGAACGGGGAGGGGCACCATTCACCGAAGAGTGAATGGGGGAGGCACGGTGCAGGGCTCCGACCCCTCTCCGTCAATCTTTCAGATTGCCACCTCCCCGTTCCGGGGATTTAATTGAGTCGGCGCAGCAGATCGGCGAAGTCGCGGTCGCACGGCTCCGACGCCGCGGCCTCGAACGCGCGGCGCAAAGCGGCCATGATGCCGGCATGGGCAGGCGGGGCGTCGACTCGGATTATCCGCCGATCCATGCTCCCCACCTCTGACGCCACTGGGATGTCATGTTCTGCCTTCATTCGGACTGGAAACGAGCGAGCGACGCGGGAAGTTTCGTGCCGGCAAGATTTGCGGCATTCCAGTTGCGATGAATGACGCCCCCCCTGCCGGACCGAGATCGGACGCGCTGCGCCGCGCGGAGCAATTCTCGCCGTTCCTGCGCGAGGCGGTGCGCGCGCTGCCCGACATCGCTGACGTGTTCGAGCAAAGCGGCGCTGAAGCCGCGGTCAAGCTTGCGCTGAGCGCAACCGCCGACGAGCTCGACGTCGAGCTCCGCCGGCAGCGGCTCGGGCTCGCGCTGGCCGTCGCGCTCGGCGACCTCGCCGGCGAGCTCTCGCTCGAAGCGGTGACCGAGCAACTCAGCGCCTTCGCCGACCGCTCGATTCATCGCGCGCTCGTAGCCGCGATCCGCGAGCGGGTGCCCGACGCCGAGCCGACCGGCTTTGCGGTAATTGCCATGGGCAAGCTCGGCAGCCGCGAGCTCAATTATTCGTCGGACGTCGACCTGCTCCTGCTGTTCGACCCCCAGACCCTGCCGAAACGCGAGCGCGACGATGCCGGCGAGGCGGCGGTGCGCATTGCGCGGCGGATGATCGAGCTGCTGCAGAAGCGGACCGCCGACGGCTATGTCGCGCGCGTCGACCTGCGGCTGCGGCCGTCGCCGGAGGTCACTCCGGTCGCGCTGCCGGTCAACGCCGCGATCTCCCATTACGAATCGAGCGCGCTGCCGTGGGAGCGCGCGGCCTTCATCCGCGCCCAGGCTTGCGCCGGCGACATCGCGCTCGGCCAGCGCTTCCTCCGCGCGATCGAGCCGTTCGTCTGGCGCCGCTCGCTCGATTTCGGGGTGATCGACGAGGTGCGGCAGATTTCCGCCCGGATCCGCGACCATTTCGCGCAAGGGTCGCGCTTCGGTCCGGGCTTCGATCTCAAGCGCGGGCGCGGCGGCATTCGCGAAGTCGAATTCTTCGTCCAGATCCAGCAGATGATCCACGGCGGCCGCGATCCGACGGTGCGCGGGCCGGCGACGCTCGACGCGATCGCGGCGCTGGTCGCTGCGGGGCGGCTCGACGAGGAGCGGGCCGCGGACCTCGGCGCCACTTATCGCCTGCTGCGCACGATCGAGCACCGCGTGCAGATGGTCGACGATGCGCAGACGCACGTCCTTCCGGCCCAGCCCGACGCCCTCGACAATGTCGCGCGGTTGCACGGGCTGGGCGCCGGCGCGGACCTGATCGCCGTGCTTGGGGCGCGGGTCGAGCGGGCGGGCGAAATCTTCGACGGCATTTCGGCCGAGGAGGGCGGCCGGCTGTCGAACGATCCCGATATCCTGCTCCAGGAGCTGACCGGGCTCGGTTTCGGCGACGCCCAGGCGGCGGCGCGGCATGTCGGCTACTGGCGCTCCGGCAAGGCGCGCTCGCTGCGCTCGCCGGCGGCGCAGGTGGCGTTCGAAGCGATGCTGCCCGGCCTGCTCCAGGCGATCGCCACCGGGCCCGACCCCGAACGCGCGCTCAATCGCCTCGGCGACATCGTCGAGCGGCTGTCGAGCGGGGTGAACCTGTTCCGACTGCTCGAGGCGCGGCCGAATCTCGCGCAGCTGCTGGCGAAGATCCTCACCCACGCCCCGGCGCTCGCCGACCAGCTCGCGCGCCGGCCGGAGCTGCTCGAGGGGCTGTTCGACTCGTCGAGCTTCGACCCGCCGCCCGCGGCCGACGCTTTCGCGGCCGACCTTGGCAAGGTCCTCGGCGCGGACCCCTACGACATCGCGCTCGACAAGGTCCGCCGGCTGGTCAACGAGCGCCGTTTCGCGCTTGGCGTGCAGCTGATCGACCGCCGCTCAGACCCGCTCGACGTCGCGGCCGGCTACTCGCGGGTCGCGGAAGGGACGGTCCAGGCGCTCGCCCGGGCCGCGGCCTGGGAGTTCGAGGACGTCCATGGCCGCTTTCCCGGTGGCGAGCTGGTGATCGTCGCGCTCGGCCGGCTCGGGGGCTGCGAGCTGACCCATGCCTCCGATCTCGACATCGTCTACCTCCACACTGCGCCGCCCGACGGCAGTTCGAACGGCAAGAAGCCGCTCGGTCCCAACGATTATTTCAACCGCCTCGCCAATCGGGTGACAGCGGCGCTCAGCGTGCCGACCGCCGCCGGGCCGCTGTACGAGGTCGATACCCGGCTCCGACCCGAGGGGGCGAAGGGCATGCTGGTCGTCTCGCTCGGCGCATTCGAGCGCTATCAGCGCGAAGGCGCCTGGACGTGGGAGCATATGGCGCTGTGCCGCGCCCGCCCGGTGTTCGGCTCGGCCGCGGTCTGCGAGCGAACCACGGCGCTGATTGAAGACATTCTGCGCCAGCCGCGCGATTCGGGGACAGTTGTCCGCGACGCGGTGAAGATGCGGGCCGAAATAGAACGGCACAAACCGCCGCAGAGCACCTTGGACGTCAAGCTCGGCCCGGGTGGCCTGGTCGATCTCGAATTCGCGGTTCACGTGCTCCAACTGACCCGCGGAGTCGGGCTCCATCCGCGGCTGGAATTCGCCATCGCCGACCTGCACGCCGATGGTTTGGTCAGCGCAAAAATTGTGGGCGCCCAAATGTTGCTTACACGGATGTTGGTGATGATGCGGCTGGTCGCGCCCTCGGACGTCAAACCGACCGCCGAAACCTGGCAATTGGTGGCCGAGGCATGCGGCGCGGCGAGCTGGGACGAGCTGCTTGCCGAGCATGACGCGGCGCGGCACAGCGTCGCCGAACTGTGGAACCGTATCAAAGAGGGATGAGATGATCAACGAAGGCGAGAAGGCACCGGCGATCACCGCGACCGCCAGCGACGGCAGCAGCGTCAACCTGGCGGCGCCCGGGCAGCCGCTAGTGCTCTATTTCTACCCGAAGGACGACACCTCGGGCTGCACCCGCGAAGCGCAGGACTTCACCGCCTTGGCCCCCGAATTCGCCAAGGCCGGCGTGAAGGTGGTCGGCGTGTCGCGCGACCCGATGAAGAGCCACGACAAGTTCATCGGCAAATATGCGCTCGCGGTGCCGCTAGTCTCGGACGAGGACGGCGCGATCTCCAACGCGTTCGGAACCTGGGTCGAGAAGTCGATGTACGGCCGCAAATATATGGGCATGGAGCGCGCGACTTACTTGATCGCCGCCGACGGCCGCGTGCTGAAGGCGTGGCGCAAGGTCAAGGTGCCGGGGCACGCCGAAGAGGTGCTGAAGGCCGTCGCGGCTTAGTTACTCCCCATCGCCTCGCGATGGGGAGTAACTAAATCACCCCGCCAGGTCCTTGATGATGCTCTCCCAGTGCAGCACGTCGTCGTACATCGCGCGAACCGGGATGCGCTCGTCGAGGCCGTGAGCGCGCTCGTCGTCGGGAGAGATGCCCCAGCTGCCGTCCACGTCGTAAACCGGGATCCCCTGGGCGCGGAAGAATGAGCCGTCGCTGGCCCCGGTCGACATCACCGGAAACACATGCATGTCCTTGCCGTGGAAGCGCTGGACCGCCTTGGTCACCGCGGCGAGCACGTCCGGCCGGAGCGGCGACGCGGGAGTCGGCACGCCGATGTAAGCCGGATCCGGCTTCACCTCGACCTTTGGCCCCGCGAGCTGCTGCAGCTCGGCCTGGACGTCTTTGGGCTGCACGCCCGGGAAGATGCGGCAGTTGACGGTCGCCTCGGCGGTTTGCGGAAGCGCATTATCGGCGTGCCCGGCCTTGAGCATGGTCGCGACGCAGCGCGTCCGAGTGAGGCCGACCTCGAGCGGGTTGGCCTCGACGATGTCGGCGGCTTCGCCGTCGTTCGGATTGGCCAGCCAGCGCTTCATCGCCTGGCCCAGCGGGCTATTGCCTTCCTGGCGGATGCGTTCCTCGAAATAGCCGCGCGTGGTGTCGTTCAGCATCGGCTGGAAGCGGTGGTTTTGAAGCGCCTTCAGAGCGTCGGTCAGCTCGTAGATTGCATTGTCCGGGCGAGGCCTCGAGCTGTGGCCGCCGGGATTGTGAGTCGTGAAGAAATAGGTCTGGAAGGTCTTCTCGGCCATCGAGATGCCGCAGCCGATCGGCTTGAAATTGCGATCGTAGGCGCCGCAGCCGCCATCGGCATTGAGCCCGAACTCGGCATCGGTCAGGTTGCGCCACTGGGTCGAGCCGAGGGTCGCGCCGCGGCCGTTGGTTTCCTCGTCGCCGCTGTAGAAGAAGATGATGTCGCGGCTGGGCTTGAAGCCCTGGCTCATCAGCTTGACCGCGGCCATGGTCGTCGCGACGTCGCCGTTCTTCATGTCGCTGGTGCCGCGGCCGAGGAAGTAGCCGTCCTGCTCGCGGAACACGAACGGGTCGAACTTCCAGTCGTCGCGCTTCGCCTCGACCACGTCCATGTGGCCGAGGATCAGCATCGGCTTCCTGCTCGCCTTGGGCGAGCGCCAGCGGACGATCAGCGCCTCGGTCTTGTCGCCCGGCAGCGCTTCGTAGGGCATGAAATGGATGTCGGACTCCGGAATGCCGGCGGCCTTGAACTGGTTGGCAAGCAGCGTCGCCATGCGGTGCATCTCGCCGCGATGGTGGACCGTGGGAATCTCGATCGCCTGCTTGAACACCTCGCGGGTCTTCGCCTGCCACACCGGGTCGAGCTTGGTCGGGACGGTTCGCGGATCGGTCGCTGCCGGTGCGGCACTCGAAACTGCGGCCGCGAGGGCGAAGGCAAGGACGCGTTTCATTTGTCGAACTCCTATTTGCCCGCGAGGTCGCGCAGCATCATCTCCCAGTGCACGACATTGTCGTACAGCGATTGCACCGGCAGCCGCTCGTCCTTGCCGTGGGCGCGGAAGTCGACCGGCACGATCACCCATCCACCGTTGGTGCCGTAGACCGGAATCCCCGCCACCCGGAATGGACGAGCGTCGCTCGCCCCGGTCGACATCTCGGGGAACACCGGCATGCCCGGATGCAGCGTCTGCACCGCCCGCGTATAGGCCGCGGTCACGTCCGGCCGGAGCGGCGAGGCGAGCGACGCCGGATTGTCGTCGTTGCGCGTGACGACGACTTCGGGATCCGCGACGATGCGCGCGAGCTCGGCCTTCACCGCATCGGGTTCCACCCCGGGGAATATCCGGCAGTTGATCATCGCCGTGGCGAGTTGCGGTAAAGCGTTGTCGGCATGGCCGGCGAACAGCCGCGTCGGCACGCAGCGCGTGCGGGTCAGGCCGACCTCGCTCTCGCTGGCCTCGATGAAGTCCGCGGCCTCGCCGTCGTTGGGATTGGCCAGCCAGCGGCGCATCGCATCGCCGAGCGGACCCTTCTCCTGCTTCTGCCGCCCGTCGAAATAGGCGCGGGTCGTCTCGTTCATCATCGGCGGAAAGCGGTAGGCCTCGATTTTGTCGATCGCATGGGCGAGGCTGTAGATCGCATTGTCCTTGCGCGGCTTCGACGAATGTCCGCCGCGGTTGCGCACGGTCAGCGTGTAGCCGGCAAAGGTCTTCTCGGCGGTCTGGATGGTGAAGCCGGCCGGAGTTCGGTCGGGATTGAAGCCGCCGCCGCCGCCGTCCGCGTTGAGCCCATATTCGGGATGGCCGAGCAGCTCGAGCCACTCGCTCGCGCCTTTCTTGGCGCCGATGCCGTTGGTCTCCTCGTCGCCTGTGAACAGCACGACAATGTCGCGTTTCGGTTTGAACCCGGCGGCCCTGAGGTTGATCATCGCCTGCGTGATGCCGACGATGCCGTCCTTCATGTCGATGGTCCCGCGGCCGTAATAATAGCCGTCGCGCTCCGTCATCACGAAGGGATCGGTGGTCGAATCCTCACGCTTGGCCTCGACGACGTCCATGTGGCCCATCAGCAGGATCGGCTTAGCCTTGGGCGCGCCCGCCGCGCGCCAACGGACGATCAGCGCCGCGGTATCATCGTCCCCCGTGGTCGCGCTTCCGGTGTGGTAGGGGACGACGTGGATGTCCGCCTCGGGGAAGCCGCCGGCCTTGAACTGGTCGGCGACATATTGTGCCATCTGCGGCACGTTGTGACGGCCGATCACCGTCGGGATGTTGATCACATGCTCGAACATCGCATGGCTCGCATCGCGCTGCGCGGGAGTGAGCTTGGGGGCCGGCGCGGCCTGCGCGGCGGACGCAAGCGCAAGGATGGACACGGCGGCGATCAGATGGCGCATCATTCCCTCCAATATCCTTTAGCGCTAGGCTAGCGGCCCGGATCGCGTCAATCGGGGTGAATGCTTTCGATGAGACGGTCGTTTCGATGGATGGTCGCCGCCGCGTCGCTCGGCTGCGCTGCGCCGGGTCGGGCTGGCACCGACTGGGGCACGGCGAGCGATGTCGGCTATTTCACCCTGGTCGCGACGGCACTCGGCACTCCGGTTGTCGAGCGGGACAGCGACGGTTTCCTCCAGGCCGGCGGATCGATCGCTTCGGCCTGGGGCGTGACCGAGGTGCTCAAGCGGACGGTGCGCGAGGAACGGCCCGATCATAGCAACCGTCGCAGCTTCCCCTCCGGCCACTCGTCGCAAAGCTTCGCGGCGGCCGCGACCCTGCAGAATCGCTACGGCTGGGAAGTCGGGCTTCCGGCGCACGCCGTCGCCACCTTCGTCGCGATCGCGCGGGTCAAAGCGGACAAACATCATGTCCACGACGTCATCGCCGGCGCCGCCATCGGCGAGGCTGCCGGCTGGTTGATCACCCGCCGCCACGACGCCACGGTGCAGGTGCTTCCATGGGGCGATGCCCATGGTGGCGGAGCGACCGTCGCCATGCGCTTCTGATCCGGAGCGCGGTCAACCAGCGGTGCCGTGCCCCGCGGCGAGATATTCCGCACTGCGCATCTCCTCGAGCCTGCTGACGGTGCGCTGGAACTCGAAACTGCCGTCGCCCGCGGGATAGAGTTCGGCCGGCTCGGCATCGGCGGCGGCGAGCAGCTTCACCTTGAGCTCGTAAAGCGCGTCGATCAGGGTCACGAAGCGCGCCGCCTCGTTGCGCCTCTCCGGGCCCAGCACAGGGATGCCGACGAGGATCACCGTGTGATAGCGTCGGGCGACGGCGAGATAGTCGGCGGCGCCGCGCGGCTCGCCGACCAGTCGCTTGAACGAGAAGACGGCGACGCCCTTGAGGCTTTTGGGCACGTGCAGCGTGCGGCCGCCGCCCACGGCGAGATCCTCCGCCGGGACCTTGGCCCGATCCTCGACCGGATAGTCGGTCAGCTGGAAGAAGGCCTTGGACAGCGCCGCGGTCGCTTCGGGCCCGTTCGGCACGTGCCAGACATCCACGCCGGTCAGTCGCTCGAGCCGGTAGTCGATCGGCCCGTTGACCGCGACCACCTCCATCCGCCGCTCAATCAACTCGATGAAAGGGACGAACAGCTCTCGGTTGAGCCCGTCCTTGTAGAGGTCGCGCGGCGGCCGGTTCGAGGTGGTGACGACCTTGACGCCCTCGTCGAGCAATTTCCCGAACAATCGCGACAGGATCATCGCGTCGGCCGGATTGGTGACCTGCATCTCGTCGAAGCACAGCAGCTTCGCCTCCACCGCGATCTCTTCGGCGACGGTGAGCAGCGGCTCACCAGCCTCGGTTTCCCGCGCCGCGCGCAGGCGCTCGTGGGTTTCGAGCATGAACTCGTGGAAGTGGACCCGGCGCTTCGGCTCGACGCTGAGGTGGGCGAAGGCGAGGTCCATCAGCATCGATTTGCCGCGCCCGACTCCGCCCCACAGGTACACTCCGGCCGGCCCTTCGTCGTTCGATCCGAACAGCCGCGCCAGGAAGCCCGGGCTGGCGAGGCTCGCGGCGAGCCGGTCGAGCGCGGCAACCGAGCGGGCCTGGGCGGGGTCGGGCTTCAGCTCGCCCGCAGCGATCAACTGGTCGTAGGCCGACCGGACGGGTCCGCTCATCGCGACGGCGCGTTTGGCCGGTTCACCCGCTTCAAGGTGCCGCTGAAGCTGTAGCAATTCTCGCCGTCCTGCTTGACCACACCCTGCAGGAAGGCATGCCCACGGGTCTGTTTGACGAGCTCGACGTGCGCATCGAGCGGACTGCCGGCTTGGCCGCGGGCGAGAAAGTGGGTGGTAAGGTCGAGCGTCACGTAATGAGCGCGCTCCATTCCGGCGCACAGGCCCCCGGCGAACATCGCCATGTCGATGAAGCTCATGATCGCGCCGCCGTGGATCGAGCCGCCCATGTTCATATGCGCCTCGGTTGGGAACATCCGGGCGATTCCGCGGCCCGGGCCATCGGGCTTGAACAGCAGCCGGCCGGTCGCCGCGGCGAACGACGAGCGGGGAAAGTCGCCCCAGCTGTACCAGCCCTCGTGATCGGGATCGGGCGTGGCGCCGCGCGGGACGCCGACGTCCTCAAGCCCGCCAGGATCGTTCGCTTGTTTTTCGCTCACGCGGCCCGTTCTGCGATCAGCTTCTTGGTTTCGGCGATCGCCTTCGCCGGGTTGAGCCCCTTGGGGCAGACGTTCGTGCAATTCATGATCGTGTGACAGCGATAGAGGCGGAACGGATCCTCGAGCCCATCGAGTCGCTCGCCGGTCGCTTCGTCGCGGCTGTCGGCCAGCCAGCGATAGGCCTGGAGCAGGATCGCCGGCCCGAGGAACTTGTCCGAGTTCCACCAATAGCTCGGGCAACTGGTCGTGCAGCAAAAGCACAGGATGCACTCGTAGAGGCCGTCGAGCTTCTCGCGGTCGTTCGGGGTCTGCAGCCGTTCGCGGCCCGACGGCGCCGGGGTGGCCGACTTCAGCCACGGCTGGATCGACGCATATTGCGCGTAGGCGTGGGTCAAATCGGGCACGAGATCCTTGACCACGTCCATGTGCGGCAGCGGCGTGATCCGGACCTCGCCCTTGAGGTCGTCGATCGCGGTCGTGCAGGCGAGGCCGTTGCGCCCTTCCATGTTCATCGCGCACGACCCGCAAATCCCCTCGCGGCACGAGCGGCGGAAGGTCAGCGTCGGATCGATCTCATTCTTGATCTTGATTAGCGCGTCGAGGACCATCGGCCCGCATTTGTCGAGGTCGATGGTGTAGCGGTCGAAGCGCGGGTTGGCGCCGCTGTCCGGGTCGTAGCGATAGATTTTGAAGGCCTTGAGGCGCTTGCCCTGCTCGGCGGGCCAGCTCTTACCTTTCTTGGGAACGCTGTTTCGGGGCAGGAAAAACTCGGCCAAGCGCATGCTCCTTGCTTGGCCCATGCCGCTAGCACGCGTGCTGGGGATAAGAAAAGGCCGCCCGGCGGTCCGGACGGCCTCATCTCTTTGCCAGGCTCAGCGGTAAAGCAGCGCGCTCACCACTTGCTGGATCAGCATCGTCCTGGGGTCGACCCGATAGAGGTATCCGTCGCCGTAATAATAGCGGTCGTCCGGCTCGAACCCGTACTGGCGGCGAAGGTCGTACGGGATCTGATTGTAGGTCCAGCGGTTGCCGTAGCTCAGCGGGAAGCGCTGTCCGACGCGATAAAGCTTCTTCGCCTGGCCGGGCGGCAGGCAGCCGTTATGCTTCTTGGCGAGGCCCGGCGGGCAGCCGCCGACGCCGTAACCGACCGGTCCCTCGTAGCCGTAGCCGTGCGAATTGCCCTGGCCGTGACCATTGCCAGGTTTGGCGAGCGCTGGAGCGGTGAACGCGAGCGCCGTCGCGCCCGCAAGCATGAGGATATGTCTCATAATGCCCTCATTCTAAGTTTCTCGACGTGAACGTTCGTTGACCGAAATGGTTACCGGAGAGTCAGAGCCGTTGACGCGTCCGCTGGAGGAACGGCGCTATCACGCACACCGTTGGGTCCCTGAGCAGAAGGAGAAGACCATGCTCGGAAAAGCTGACGCAGTGCCGATGATCGCGGTCACGGACCTCGATCGGGCGCGCCGATTCTACGAGGACAAGCTGGGCCTCGAAACCAAGGACGAATGGGGCGGTGAGGGCGCGACGCTGAAGAGCGGCGACACGCTGATCAACGTCTATCGGTCGCAGTTCGCCGGGACCAACCAGGCGACCGCGCTGACGTTCGATGTCGACGACGTCGAGAAAGAGGTCGGCGAGCTCAAGGAAAAGGGCATTTTCTTCGAGAAATACGACCTGCCCGGGCTTGAGCCTCGAGGCGATTTCTATGTCGGCGAGAAGGGCTTCAAGACCGCCTGGTTCAAAGATCCGGACGGCAACATCCTAAGCCTGGTCGAAGGCGGCCAATAACGAAGAAGGGCCGCCCGAGCGGGCGGCCCTTCGCTTACGCGAGGACGTTAGCGCGTCAGCGCGTCGATGATCCGGGTGACCGCGTAGGTCCGCGGGTCGACCTGGTAGATGTAATTGTCGCGATACACGTAGCGATAATCGGGGCTGAGGTCGTAACGCTGCACGTACGTCCGCGGCAGCATGCGGTACGACGTGTAGGCGTAGCGCGGCCCGAAGCGGTAGCCCGTGTTCCAAATCGCGTGGCGAGCGCTCGACACTCGGTAGCCGTGGTTGGCCCAGCGCACGCAGTGATGGTTGCGCCACTTCGCACACGCGCGCGCGTGATGGCGGTTACCGTGGTTGTCATGGCGGTCGGCCATCGCCGGGGTGGCAGTCAGGGCCACCGCGGCAGCGCCGAGCGCGAGAAATGCCTTCGTCATTGATGTTCTCCTTGAACGGATGTGGGCGCCCAACGAACCGCTGAAGGGGCAGTTGCGCCGTTCATCGAAGGGAAAGCAGATTTTAATCCTCGCGCATTGCCTCGGAGAGGGGCCGCGTTCTTAATCGCGGGCGTAGGGTTGCGGCGCATCGGCGTCCGCAAGCTGCTCGAACCAGGCGCGAAATTCCGAGGAATGCCAATGGCCGCGAAGTTTCCACGCGGCGACGAACCCGGGCTGATTGGCAAAGCTCTGCGCGTGGTGTTCGACGGCTTGCCAATGCTCGTCGTCAAGCCGGCCGCGGAGCCACTGAACGCGAGAGGATTCGTACAGCCTGAACTGGGCGCTCGTGTAGGCAATGAAACGGATCCATTCGACCTCGGTCAGAGCCCGCGGCTCCTTCAATCCGCGCGTCCAGATGTCGGCAACGTCGGCATTTTCAACGATCGCCTGGACGAATTGCGTGTAAGCGCCGGAATAGGCGTCCGAAGATGCTGCGCGAATTGCATCTGTCGCGCGCCGCAGCTGGAAGCCGACGAAGATCAGCGAAGCGATCACCGCAATCGCCGAAATGATTTGCGCAACGAACGACCATTGCTCGAGCGTCATCGGTCCGCGCTCCCCCTGAAGTGGCCGACCATAGCATGGTTGCCCCTTCAGGGCCGCCTCGCTAATCGGGCGCCGCGCTCCCCATGCGGCGACTCCCCACAACGCCGCCGCAACAACAGAAAGGCTAGAGACCAGCCCCATGGCTCGGAAGAAGATCGCGCTGATCGGCGCCGGAATGATCGGCGGTACCCTCGCTCACCTCGCCGCGATGCGCGAGCTCGGCGATATCGTCCTGTTCGACATCGCCGAGGGCATTCCCGAGGGCAAGGCGCTCGACATCGCCCAGGCCGGCCCGGTCGACGACTTCGACGCCAAGCTCAAGGGCACGTCGGATTATGCCGACATCGCCGGCGCCGACGTATGCATCGTCACCGCCGGAGTGCCGCGCAAGCCGGGCATGAGCCGCGACGACCTGCTCGGCATCAATCTGAAGGTGATGAAGGCGGTCGGGGAGGGCATCAAGACTCACGCTCCCAACGCGTTCGTCATCTGCATCACCAACCCGCTCGACGCGATGGTGTGGGCGCTGCGCGAATTCTCCGGGCTGCCGCACAACATGGTCGTCGGCATGGCCGGCGTGCTCGACAGCGCACGCTTCCGGCATTTCCTCGCCGAGGAGTTCGAGGTCAGCGTCGAGGACGTCACCGCGTTCGTGCTCGGCGGCCACGGCGACACGATGGTGCCGATCGTCGGCTATTCGACCGTCGCCGGAATCCCGATCCCCGACCTCATCAAGATGGGCTGGTCGACGCAGGAGCGGATCGACGCGATCGTCAAGCGCACCCGCGGCGGCGGCGGCGAGATCGTCGCGTTGCTGAAGACCGGCTCGGCTTATTACGCCCCGGCGACCAGCGCGATCGCGATGGCCGAGAGCTTCCTGCGCGACAAGAAGCGCGTCCTCCCTTGCGCCGCGCATCTGACCGGCCAATATGGCGTCGACGACCTCTATGTCGGCGTGCCCTGCGTCCTCGGCGCCGGCGGGGTCGAGAAGATCGTCGAGATCGAGCTCGACGACGCCGCGCGCCACAATTTCAACGTCAGCGTCGATTCGGTGAAGGATCTGCTGGTCGCCTGCAAGCAGATCGACGGCTCGCTGGGCTGATGATCGTAAACGCCGCGATTTCGTTTCTGTTTGCGGCCGCGGGCGCACCGGCGACGGTCGCAGAACCTTCCGCCGTCAATGTCTTTCGCGACGCATGTATGATGGGCGAGGTGCGCTTGCCCGCGAACGCGGCCCGCCCCACCAAGCGGATGAAGCTGCCAAGTGGGGTTCTTGGCCAACTGTCTCGCTTTCGACGTCATCTCACGTCCGAGACACAATATTATCAGCTGTCCCTGCGAGAAGGGCCGGCCTACCTGGTGATTCAGCCGAGCACAGGCCGTCCGGGCGGCGGGCGATATTGCTCGGTTGCATCGAAGTACATCCGCTATTGGGACGCTCGTGTCGCCACTGATCAGCACCCGGGCGCGCTCGACAGCATCGGTGACTCTCAGCGCAGGAAAATGGAGCGTATGGGCTATTCCCACACAACCTCGACGTTGGGATTCGAAATTGAAGTTCGCCGGGTCGACAATTTCGTCGACACTTACGTCGTCATGACGACCTTCCTGCCAGACCGAAAGACCGCGCAATAATGAGCATCCTCGTCGACAGGAACACCAGGGTCATCACCCAGGGGATGACTGGTGAAACCGGCACCTTCCATACGCAGCAGGCGCTCGCCTACGGCACGGCGATGGTCGGCGGCGTGACGCCGGGGAAGGGCGGCACCGAGCATCTCGGCCTTCCGGTGTTCGACACCGTCCGCGAAGCGGTCGCGAAGACCGGTGCGAACGCGTCGGTGGTCTACGTCCCGCCGCCCTTCGCCGCGGATTCGATCCTCGAGGCGATCGACGCCGAAGTCCCGCTGATCGTCGCCATCACCGAGGGCGTGCCCGTCCTCGACATGGTCAAGGTCAAGCGCGCGCTATCGGGCTCGAAGTCGCGGCTTATCGGGCCCAATTGCCCCGGCGTTCTGACGCCCGACGAATGCAAGATCGGGATCATGCCGGCCAACATCTTCAAGAAGGGCAGCGTCGGCATCGTCAGCCGCTCGGGCACGCTGACCTACGAAGCGGTGTTCCAGACCACCAACGAGGGGCTCGGCCAGTCGACCGCGGTCGGCATCGGCGGCGACCCGGTCAAGGGCACCGAGTTCATCGACATGCTCGAAATGTTCCTCGCCGACGACGAGACCCAGTCGATCATCATGATCGGCGAGATCGGCGGCAGCGCCGAGGAGGACGCCGCGCAATTCGTCGCCGACGAAGCGAAACGCGGCCGGCGCAAGCCGGTGGTCGGCTTCATCGCCGGCCGCACCGCTCCCCCGGGCCGCCGCATGGGCCACGCCGGGGCGATCGTCTCGGGCGGCAAGGGCGACGCCGAAAGCAAGATCGCGGCGATGGAGGCGGCTGGAATCACCGTGTCGCCGAGCCCATCTGAATTGGGCAGGACGCTCAAGGAGTTGCTGGTTACGGCGTAAGATGGCGGAAAACGAACCCTTCATGATCCCACGCGAGGCCGGCCCGAGCTGGGAGCGGCCGAACTGGCCGGTATCCGAGCTCGACGACCTCAATCTCGGCCTCGACCCGACTCAGGCCGTGATCGAGAAGGTCAAGGCCGCGGTGGCGGAGAAGGCCGCGGCAGCCGGGGCCGGCCCCGACGAGATCCGCCGCGCGGCTGAGGACAGCATCCGCGCGATGATGCTGATCCGCACCTATCGCGTGCGCGGCCATCTCGCCGCCGACCTCGACCCGCTGGGCTTGAGCAAGCGCGAGGTTCCGGCCGACCTGACGCCCGAATTTCACGGTTTCTCCAACTCCGACCTCGACCGCCCGATCTTCATCTGCGGCGTGCTCGGCTTCGAGACCGCGACGGTGCGGCAGATCGTCGCGGTGCTCCAGGCCAATTACTGCGGCCACGTCGGCCTCGAATATATGCACATCAACGAGGTCGAGGAGCGGCGCTTCCTGCAGGAGCGAATGGAGGGCAAGGACGCCGCCATCCAGTTCACGCCCGAGGGCAAGCAGTCGATCCTGACCAAGGTGATCCACGCCGAGCAGTGGGAAAAATTCCTCGCCAGGAAGTACGTCGGGACCAAGCGCTTCGGCCTCGACGGCGGCGAGAGCGCGGTCCCGGCGCTGGAGGCGGTGATCAAATATGGCGGCCAGTACGGCGTCGAGGAGATCGACGTCGGCATGGCCCACCGCGGCCGGCTCAACATCCTGTCCAACGTGATGGGCAAGCCGGCCCAGGCGATCTTTCACGAATTCGCGGGTGGCGCGACCAACCCGGCCGACGTCGGCGGCTCGGGCGACGTCAAATATCACCTCGGCACCTCGTCCGACCGCGAGTTCGACGGGATCAAGGTCCACCTCGCGCTGCTGCCCAACCCGTCACACCTCGAGGCGGTCGACCCGGTCGTGCTCGGCAAGGCCCGCGCGGTCATGACCTTCAAGGGCGACAAGCATGGCAAGACGGTGCTGCCGATGCTTCTGCATGGCGACGCTGCTTTCGCCGGCCAGGGCGTGGTGTGGGAGTGTCTGAGCTTCTCCGGCCTGCCCGGCTACGGCACCGGCGGGACGATCCATTTCATCATCAACAACCAGGTCGGCTTCACCACCAGCCCGCAGTTCGCGCGCTCGTCGCCTTACCCGTCCGACGTCGCCAAGGGCATCCAGGCGCCGATCCTGCACGTCAACGGCGACGATCCGGAGGCGGTTACTTTCTGCTGCAAGCTGGCGATCGAGTTCCGCCAGACCTTCGGCCGCGACATCGTCATCGACATGTGGTGCTATCGCCGCTTCGGCCACAACGAGGGCGACGAGCCGAGCTTCACCCAGCCGCTGATGTATGCGGCGATCAAGCAGCAGCGCTCGATCAGCCAGATCTACGGCGAGCGTCTGATCGCCGAGGGCGTGGCCGACCAGGCGTGGATCGACCAGATCACCAAGGATTATGTCGACAGCCTCGAGCGCGATTTCGAGGCGGCCGTCACCTACGCGCCCGACAAGGCCGACTGGTTCGAGGGCCGCTGGGCTGGGCTCGGCCGTCCGGACGAGCCGGTGCTCGGCCGCCGCAACATTGCGACGGCCATCACGGAGGATGAAATCAGGCGCCTCGGCGAGGTGCTGACCACCGTCCCCGAGGGCGTCACCATTCACAAGACGCTGCAGCGCATCCTCGATGCCAAGAGGGAAATGTTCGCGACTGGCGAGGGGTTCGACTGGGCAACCGCCGAAGCGCTGGCGTTCGGCAGCATCCTCGCCGAGGGCAATTGCGTGCGCCTGTCCGGCCAGGACAGCGGCCGCGGCACGTTCAGCCAGCGCCACGCGGTCTGGGTCGATCAGAAGAGTGGCGAGAAATACATCCCGCTGTGCCACGTTGAAGGCGAGGGCCGGTTCGAGGTGCGCGACAGCCCGCTGTCCGAGTTCGGCGTGCTCGGTTTCGAATATGGCTTTTCGCTCGCCGACCCGCGCACCCTGGTGCTGTGGGAGGCGCAGTTCGGCGATTTCGCCAACGGCGCGCAGAGCATCATCGACCAGTTCGTCGCCGCCGGCGAGGCCAAGTGGCTGCGCGCCAGCGGCCTCGTCATGCTGCTTCCGCACGGCTTCGAAGGGCAGGGGCCGGAGCACAGTTCCGCCCGCCTCGAGCGCTACCTCCAGCTCTGCGCCGAGGACAATATGCAGGTCGCCAACTGCACCACTCCGGCCAACTATTTCCATATCCTGCGGCGCCAGATGCGGCGCGATTTCCGGAAGCCGCTGGTGCTGATGACCCCCAAGTCGCTGCTGCGCCACAAGCTCGCCGTGTCGAGCCTCGCCGACTTCACCGGCGACGGGCACTTCCGCCGCATCCTGTCGGACCTCAACCCGCCGGCCGAGGGCGAAACCCGGCGCCTCGTCCTCTGCTCAGGCAAGCTCGCCTACGAGCTGATGGAAGCGCGCGACCAGGCCGGAGACCTCGGGGTCGAGATCGTCCGTATCGAGCAGCTCTACCCGTTTCCGTCGGAGCCCCTGCTCAAGCGCCTCAAGGCCATGCCCAGGCTCAAGGACCTGATCTGGGCGCAGGAGGAGCCCAGGAACAACGGCGCCTGGAATTTCGTCGAGGACATCCTCGAGCAATGCCTGGCCGAGGCGGGCTTCAAGGGCATGCGCGCGCAATATGCCGGCCGCGACGCCGGCGCCTCGCCCGCCACCGGCCTTGCCAAGCGTCACGCCGCCGAGCAGTCGGCCTTGATCGAGGCCGCGCTCGGCCATAGCAGCGGCGCCGAGGGCTCGGCGGTCGCCGCGGAATAAGGAAAGCACATGGCCACGGACGTCCACGTCCCCGCGCTCGGGGAATCGATCACCGAAGGAACGCTCGCCCAATGGCTGAAGCAGCCGGGCGAGGCGGTCGCGGCCGACGAGGCGATTGCCACGCTCGAGACCGACAAGGTCAGCGTCGACGTGCCGTCGCCGGTCGCCGGAGTGCTGATCGAGCAATTGGTCCGCGAGGGCGACGAGGTCGCCGTCGGAGCGGCGATCGCCCGAATCGATGAAAGCGCCACGGCGGGTGCCGCGGCTCCGGCGCAAGCGGCAGCCGCGGCGACGACCAATCCCGCCGGCCCAAGCGAGACCCCGGCCCTGCGCGGGGACGAGCATGCGCCGGTCGCGGAGCCCGAGGTCGCCGCCCGGCAGGACGCCGAGGATCACGTCACGACCCTGTCCCCGGCGGTCCGCCGCGCGGTGCTCGAGCATCATGTCGATCCGTCGAAGATCCAGGGAACGGGCAAGGACGGGCGGCTGACCAAGGACGACGTCATCGCCGCAGCCGAGGCGCAACGCAGTTCCCCGGCGCAGGCCGGGGCCCAGCCGCCGGAGGCGAAAGCGCCGGCGCCGCCGGTTCAAGCGCCAGCGCCCGCCAAGGCGGCGACGGCCTCCGCCGGCGAACGCACCGAAGAGCGCGTCAAGATGTCGCGCCTGCGCCAGACCGTCGCCCGGCGCCTGAAGGAAGCGCAGAACACCGCGGCGATGCTGACGACGTTCAACGACGTCGACATGTCGGCGGTGATCGCCGCCCGTGCCCGCTACAAGGATCTGTTCGAGAAGAAGCACGGGATACGCCTCGGCTTCATGGGCTTCTTCGTGAAGGCCTGCGCGCTCGCGGCCAAGGACGTGCCGTCGGTCAACGGCAGCATCGAGGGCGACGAGATCGTCTATCACGATTATCTCGACGTCTCGGTCGCCGTGTCGGCGCCCAAGGGCCTGGTGGTTCCGGTCGTCCGCGATGCCGACCGGATGAGCTTCGCCGAGATCGAGAAGACTATCGCCGACTACGGCAAGCGGGCCAAGGACGGCACGCTGACCATGGATGAGATGACGGGGGGCACCTTCACCATCTCCAACGGCGGGGTGTTCGGGTCGCTGCTTTCGACCCCGATTCTCAACCCGCCGCAGTCGGCGGTGCTGGGCATGCACCGGATCGAAGAGCGGCCGGTGGTCAAGGACGGCCAGATCGTCGCCCGGCCGATGATGTACCTGGCGCTGTCCTATGACCACCGCCTGGTCGACGGCCGCGAGGCGGTGACCTTCCTGGTCCGGGTCAAGGAAGCGATCGAGGACCCGACCAGACTGTTGATTGACCTCTAACGCGTCACTCCCGCGCAAGCGGGGGTCCCGCTACCTATATTGCCCTGGAAGAGAAGCGGGATCCCCGCTTTCGCGGGGATGACGGAAGAAGAATATGGCTGAAAATTACGATTTCGACGTGCTGGTGATCGGCAGCGGGCCGGGCGGCTATGTCGCCGCGATCCGCGCCGCGCAGCTCGGCCTCAAGACCGCCTGCGCCGAGAGCCGCGAGACCCTGGGTGGAACCTGCCTCAACGTCGGCTGCATCCCGTCCAAGGCGATGCTCCATGCCTCGGAATATTTCGAGGCGGCGGCGGGCGGGGCGATGGCCAAGATGGGCATCAAGGTCACGCCCGAGCTCGACCTCCCGGCGATGCACGCCCAGCGCATCGACGCGGTCAAGGGCCTGACCGGCGGCATCGAGTTCCTGTTTAAGAAGAACAAGATCGAATGGCTGAAGGGCCACGCTTCGTTCGAGAATTCCGATACGGTCAAGGTCGGCGACCGCACGGTGCGCGCGAAGAACATCGTCGTCGCCACCGGTTCGTCGGTCACGCCGCTTCCCGGTGTCGAGATCGACGAGAAGATCGTCGTCTCCTCGACCGGGGCGCTGGAGCTCGACCAGGTCCCCGGCCACCTGGTGGTGATCGGCGGCGGCGTGATCGGGCTCGAGCTCGGCAGCGTCTGGCGGCGGGTCGGAGCGAAGGTCACCTGCGTCGAGTTCCTCGACCAGATTCTGCCCGGCTTCGACGACGACGTCCGCAAGGAGGCCAATAAGATCCTCAAGAAGCAGGGCTTCGAGTTCAAGCTCGGCACCAAGGTGACGGCGGTGAAGGTCGACGGCGGCAAGGCGACGCTCACCATGGAGCCGGCCAAGGGCGGAGCGTCGGAAACGATCGACGCCGACGTCGTGCTCGTTTCGATCGGCCGCCGCCCGAACACCGAGGGCTTGGCTCTCGACAAGGCCGGCCTCCAGACCAACCCGCGTGGCCAGATCGAAACGGATCACGACTTCCGCACGTCCGTCAAAGGCGTCTGGGCGATCGGCGACGTCATCCCGGGCCCGATGCTCGCCCACAAGGCCGAGGACGAGGGCATCGCCGTCGCCGAGAACATTGCCGGCCTGACCGGCATCGTGAACCACGATGTGATCCCGTCCGTGGTCTACACCATGCCCGAGATCGCCGGCGTCGGCCTCACCGAAGCCGAGGCGCGGGAGCATGGCGAGGTCAAGGTCGGCAAGTTCCCGATGCTCGCCAATTCGCGCGCCAAGACCAACCATGAGCCCGACGGCTTCGTGAAGGTCATCGCCGACGCGAAGACCGACCGCGTGCTCGGCGTGTGGATGATCGCTTCGGTCGCCGGAACGATGATCGCCCAGGCGGCGCAGGCGATGGAGTTCGGCGCCACGTCGGAGGACATCGCCTACACCTGCCACGCCCACCCGACCCACTCGGAGGCGCTCAAGGAAGCGGCGATGGCGGTGACCGGGAAGCCGATCCATATCTGACCGTCACCCCGGATTTGGTCCGGGGCCTGCCTTGTTAAGCCGTCGAAGAAAAATCGGATCTCGGCTCCACGCCGGGATGACGAACTTTGCCGTAGGGCAGTGGCGCCGCCGGCACAGCGGTCCGCGGCGCGAGGTCCTTTTGCCAGCGGCCGACGTCGATCCAGCGGCCGCGCTTGAAGCCGACTCCGCGCTCGATCCCCGACAGGGCGAAGCCGAGCGTCTCGTGCAGCGCCACGCTCGCCTCGTTGGGCAGGGCGATCCCGGCGAACGCCGTGACGTAGCCGAGCGCGGCGACGGCCGGCAGCAGCTGCGCGTACAGCGCCCGGCCGATCCCGCGCCGGTAGCTGTCCGCGCCCAGGTACACCGACACGTCCGCCGACCAGCGGTA
>DASRAY010000091.1:0-3073 GCA_035637935.1 Sphingomicrobium sp. | reverse complement strand
CCCGCCGGTCGCGCCATTTCCTGAACGCCCAGCCGCCGAGCGCGATCGCGGCGAACGCGGGCACGCTGCGGCGCGCGAGCGCGGCCGCGCCGTAGCCGAGGATGGCGCCCCTGGCGCCGCGGTTCGGCCCGGCGACCTTTTCGCCGATCCACGCCCCTGCGAGCTTGCCGAGCATACGCTTACTCCTTCTTCCAAGGCCGTTTGGGATTCGACGCTCCGGAGGCGGTGAATGTTCCCAACCGGACCTTGGTGATTCCTCCCAACTCTTGGTTGGGAAAATCCCCCAATCGATCATTCGCCATGCCGTTTTTGGCGGTTTTGCTGGATTGGCACGAGTCTTGATTAGTAATGGGCACGGCTCACCGGACAAACCGAACGGGCCGAAAAAGGGAGATGAGAAAATGTCGTCGCAGTTCAAACGCACTCTGGTCGCCGTGGTCGCCGCGCTCGCGATGAGCAGCGTCACCGTCGGCGCCGCCGTCGGCCCGGCCCAGGCCAATGCCGCCCCCGTAAAGGTTTCCGTCAATGCCTGAACTCGAAGTCCTTGAAGCGAAGGTTCCGGTGCGCACGCCTCGTCTGATCGAGGTCGAGGCGACCACGCAGACCCAGCGCCTGGCGCCCGTCGCCAGCTGGTTCAGCGGCCCGGTGTTCAGCCGCGCCCGTGACATCTTCGCTGCGAACATGACCGACTTGCTCGACCGGGCCGAAGACCCGGCGCGGATGATCCGCTTGATCATCCTCGAAATGGAGGAGACGTTGGTCGAGGTTCGGGCATCGGCCGCCCGGTCGATCGCCGACATCAAGGAAATGCGCCGCGCCGTCGGCCGCCTCGACGAGATCCAGGACAACTGGACCGCCAAGGCCGAGCTCGCGCTGTCGAAGGACCGCGAGGATCTCGCCAAGGCCGCGCTGATCGAGCGGCAGAAGGCCGCCGACATGGGCGACAGCCTGCGCGAGGAGATGAACCAGATCAATGCGGTGTTGCAGGGCTACGAAGCCGACATCGCCAAGCTCCAGTCCAAGCTGCGCGAAGCCCGCGCCCGCCAGAATGCGATCGCGGCGCGGATCGAGAGCGCCGTGACTCGGGCCCGGACCAATGAGATCATGCACGGCAGCCGCACGCTCGACGCGTTCGCCAAGTTCGAGCTGCTCGAGCGCCGCGCCGACTTCGCCGAAGGGCGCGCCGAGGCGCTTGGCATCAGCAGCCTCGAGGACGAGATTCATGAGCTGCAGGCGACCCAGGCGGTCGACCGGGAGCTCGAGGACATGAAGGCCGCGCTGAAGGCGCGGGCCAACTGAGGGAAGGGACGATGGACATGGCTCGCAAAGTTTACCCGTACTCGCTCGCCAGCAAGGACGCGAAAATCGCCGGCGTCTGTGCGACGATCGGGGCGAAGACCGGGATCGACCCGACCTTCCTTCGCATCGGGTTCGTCTGCGCCGCGATCTTCCTTAGCTGGAAACTGGCCCTGGTCGGCTATGCCGGGCTCGGCATCTACCTCGCGGTCCAGAAGAAGCGGGCGATGACCGGAGAGCGTCACATGAGCGACTTCGATCGCATGGACAGGGTGGCGACCCGCAAGCCGACGGTCCACGCGATGCGCACCGAGCTCGACGAGACCGACCGCCGGCTGATGGCGATCGACCACCACATCAACAGCCAGAACGATGAGCTGGCGCGCGAGATCGAGAAGCTCCGCCAGCCCGAGGAGGAGAAATGATGGACCCGCTATCGACCGGATTGCTGAGCGCGAGCATCATCAGCGGCCTCGGCGCCGCGGGCTGGGCCGGCCTCAAGGCCTGGAACGGCTGGCTCGACCTCAAGCGGTTCGAGCTGACCCACGACGCCGGCGACCGCCACCTGCCACCGGCCACGGGCCGGATCGAGATGGCCGACCTGCGCGAACGGGTCCGCAAGCTCGAGGCGATCGCCGCCGGCATCGACCTGTAGAAAATCCCCCGCCTCGTAAGACTCCCCAGCGACGAGGCACCCCAGAGGCGGTCCGGCCCCCTTCCCGGACCGCCTCTTTTATTGGATGGAGGATGGGGGAGGATCCCGACCATGAACAATCACCTTTCGCCGGAGCAGGCCGCCAACCGCCACAGCGTGCTGATCGCCGGTTCGATCGTCGCCGCCGCGCTGATCCTGTCGTGGGGCATGCCGCGCAGCACGCCCAAATATCAGCTCGCGGCGTCCGGCGAGCGGATCGTCCGGCTGAACACCGAGAGCGGGGTCCTGATGGTCTGCGATCCGCAGCGCTGCACCCGCGTCGAGCCGGGCCGCCACTCGGAGAGCTTCGGCCCGATCACCATCGAGCATGAGGGCCAAGCGCCGCCGGCGCTGCCCAAGCCGGCGGTGCCGACCAACACGGCGACGCCTTAAGCTCCCCGCCCTGCAAGGCAGAGGGCTGCGACGACGCCCTAGAGCCGCAGTCCGAACCGCGGCCCGACCCAGGTCATCGCCAGGTAGAGCGCAACGGTCAGCGCGCAGCCGATCGCGAGCGTCGCCCAGAAGCTGACGCCGCTGCGCAGCAGCCATGGCATCAGCAGGAACATCGGCAGCGACGGCAGCACGAACCAGAAGGTCGCCTCGACGTGCGACGCCATGTTCGGAACGTCCGGCTTGTCGCGCCACAGCCAGATCATCCCGAGCAGCGACACCAACGGCAGCGAGGCGATCAGCGCCCCGAACCCGGGGTAGCGCTTGGCGACCTCAGAAACGATCGCGATGATGATGCCCGAGAGGGCGGCTTTGATGGCGAGGTAGAGCATCGGGCGAGGCTAATCCCCTATCCCCCTCCCGGGAAGGGAGGGGGTACTGCCTTGGTAGCGCGGCCGGTTGGCGGTTGTCGCCGACTTCTGTTAGGTCTTGCGCGCCGGATCGTTGGGGGGAGCGGATTCATGCCGACCTTCGAGATTCCGGATGGTCCGACGAGCGTCGACGCGTCTCGCTCAGCGGCCGCGACCGCGACGTACAACGTCACCAACACGTCGCCCGACACCTGCGATGGCCGGCTGAGCGTGGTCGTGTCGGCTGGATCGAAGAGCGAATGGTTCAGCATCGACGGCGACC
>DASRAY010000090.1:0-5688 GCA_035637935.1 Sphingomicrobium sp. | reverse complement strand
TCAGTCCAAAGCATCTGGCGACACTCGAGCCAGCGATCTCGACCGCTCAGACCCAGCAAATGCGGGCTCACAATATCCAACTTGTTTTACCGAGGGCGATCCACTCGTCCTACTTACCGGACCAGCAAGGTGAACTCATGTCCGTCGGAGACTTTCTTCTTTTGGCAAAAGAAAAGGGCCGCTCGTTTCCGAGCGACCCTTCTTAAGCCCTCAATCAAAATACCACTTTGATCGAAACCCTTACCCCAGCATTTCCTGCTCCAGCTTCTTGGCCATTTCCTCGATGTTCTCCGGCGGCCAGCCGGGGATGTCCATCCCCAGCCGAAGCCCCATCGAGGCCAGCACTTCCTTGATCTCGTTGAGCGACTTGCGCCCGAAGTTCGGGGTCCGCAGCATCTCGGCCTCGGTCTTCTGGACGAGGTCGCCGATGTAGATGATGTTGTCGTTCTTGAGGCAGTTGGCGCTGCGCACCGACAGCTCGAGCTCGTCGACCTTCTTGAGCAGGTAACGGTTGAGCTGGTTGGTGTCGGCCTGGGTCTCGACCGGCATCGCCGCCGACGGCGCGCCGATCATCGGCGAGGCCGCCATCCGCACCTGGCTCTCGTCGAAGTGGACGAACAGCTGCAGCTGGTCCTGGAGGATCCGCGCCGCGTAGGCGAGCGCGTCCTCCGGGTTGACCGTGCCGTCGGTCTCGATGGTCAGCGTCAGCTTGTCGTAATCGAGCTCCTGCCCGACGCGGGTGTTCTCGACCTTGTAGGCGACCTGGCGCACCGGGCTGTACAGCGCGTCGACCGGGATCAGGCCGATCGGCGCGTCGGCCGGGCGGTTGGCGGCCGCGGGCTGATAGCCCTTCCCGATGTCGGCGGTGAGCTCCATGTTGAGCGTCGCGCCCTCGTCGAGGTGGCAGATCAAAAGGTCGGGGTTGGTGACCTCGATGTCGCCCGCGGTGGCGATCATGCCGGCGGTGACGTCGGCCGGGCCGGTGGCGCTAAGGTGCAGCCGCTTGGGCCCCTCGCCTTCCATCTTCAGCGCGATCTGCTTGACGTTGAGGACGATGTCGGTGACGTCCTCGCGGACCCCCGCTAGCGAAGAGAATTCGTGGAGCACGCCGTCGATCTTGATCGAGGTGACGGCGGCGCCCTGGAGCGACGAGAGCAGCACCCGGCGCAGCGAGTTGCCGAGGGTCATGCCGAAGCCGCGCTCCAGCGGCTCGGCGACGAAGGCGGCGCGGCGGCGGCCATCGCCCCCGCTCTGCTTCTTCTCGAGCGCGTTGGGCTTCTTCAGTTCCTGCCAGTTCTTTGCGTTGACGGCCATCTGTCTTCCTGCCCTAGGGTGGGCTTGTTCCCACCCGAATTTTGAACAACTCGCGGGACGTCTCCCGCCTAACTAAAACTCAAAAGCGCCGCGGACTCATCCCGCGGCGGCGACGCTCACCTCGTCAGACCCGGCGCCGCTTCGACGGCCTCACCCCGTTGTGCGGGATCGGGGTGACGTCGCGGATGCTGGTGATCTGGAAGCCGACCGACTGCAGCGCCCGGAGCGCGCTCTCGCGGCCCGAGCCCGGCCCTTTGACTTCCACCTCGAGGGTGCGGACGCCATGCTCGGCCGCCTTGCGGCCGGCGTCTTCGGCCGCGACCTGGGCGGCGTAGGGCGTCGACTTGCGGCTGCCCTTGAAGCCCATCATCCCGGCCGAGCTCCACGCGATGGCGTTGCCCTGGGCGTCGGTGATGGTGATCATGGTATTGTTGAAGCTGGCGTTCACGTGGGCGACGCCGGAGGTGATGTTCTTGCGTTCCCGTCGACGGAGACGCTGCGGTGCCTGAGCCATTCTAACTAACCCCTAAATCCTTGGTCGCCCTTCCGGGCGGTGCGGCGATGCGAGAAGATTACTTTTTCTTCCCAGCGATCGGCCGGGCCTTGCCCTTGCGGGTGCGCGCGTTGGTGTGGGTGCGCTGGCCGCGGACCGGCAGGCCCTTGCGGTGGCGCAGGCCGCGGTAGCAGGCGAGGTCCATCAGCCGCTTGATGTTCATCGCGGTCTCGCGGCGGAGGTCGCCCTCGACGCTGTGGTCCTTGTCGATCGCCTCGCGGATGTGGCTGACCTCCTGGTCGGTCAAATCCTGGACGCGCTTGTCGGGCGCGATGCCGAGCTTGGCGATGATGCCCTTGGCCGTGGTGCGGCCGATTCCGTGGATGTAGGTCAGCGCGATCTCGACGCGCTTGTTGGTGGGGATGTTCACCCCGGCAATACGAGCCATTCTCTACCCTTCTTCAGCTCCACAGGGCGAAAATGCCCTATCTCGTCGCTAGAGGCCCGTTCCAAACGAAAAGCCGACGAGCGCACAAGTGCGCCGCCGGAAACCGGTGAAACGGGATGAGCTGCAGATAGGATTCGCATGCGGCCGAGTCAAGGGCAGCGGCGTTGTGGCGGCCATGCGGGAACGGCGCATCCATCAGGTCTTCGTCGTCAGCGTCCTCGCCAAGGGCGCGCACGCGCTGATCGAGATTGCCGGCGGCCTCGCGCTCTACTTCGTCAGCACCACGACCATCGTCCGGCTGATCAGCCGCTGGAGCTACGGCGAGATCGCCGAGGACCAGCACGATTGGGTGGCGCGGCACCTGCTCCAGTTCGCCAGCAGCTTCTCGGTCGCCGAGCATGATTTCTACGCTTTCTACCTGTTGAGCCACGGGGTGGTGAAGACAGTGCTGGTCCACGGACTGCTCAAGGAGAAATTGTGGGCCTATCCGGCAAGCTTCGCTGTGTTCGGCGCGTTCATCGGCTACCAGCTCTACCGCTACAGCTTCACCCACGACCCGGCGCTGATCCTTCTGTCGCTGTTCGACCTCGTCGTGATCGGGCTCGCGGTCCACGAATACCGGCTGTTGCGGAAGCACCTGCCGACCCACTAAGGCCGCGCCCAATGCAGCGCCTCACCCTCGCCGGCGGAATCCCCGAGAACCTCAAGGGGAGCATCGTCGCGCTCGGCAATTTCGACGGCTTCCACCTCGGCCACCAGGCGGTGGTGAACCGGGCGATCCAGCGCGCCTTTCACGAGCGGCGGCCGGTGATCGTCGCCACCTTCGACCCGCACCCGGTGAAGTTCTTCCGGCCCGACGTGCCGCCGTTCCGGCTGACCACCCTCGACCAGCGCCAGGCGCTGTTCGCCCACGCCGGCGCCGACGCGATGCTGGTGTTCGAATTCAATCGCGACCTGGCCTCGATGGACGCCGAGGAGTTCGTGCGCGACGTGCTGGCCCGCCAGATCGACGCGGTCGGGGTCGTGACCGGCGACGATTTCAGCTTCGGCAAGGGGCGGACCGGCGACCCGGCGCTGCTGAAAGCGGTCGGAGCGCTCCACGGCGTCGCGGCCGAAGCGGTGGCACAGGTGCTGCTCGACGGCGAGCGCATCTCCTCGGGCCGGATCCGCGAGGCGCTGGTCGAGGGCGACACCGGGACAGCCACGCACATGCTCAGCCGCGATTATGCGATCGCCGGGGTGGTCCGGCGGGGCGACGCGCGCGGGCGCGAGCTCGGCTACCCCACGGCGAACGTCGAGCTGACCGACTACCAGCGGCCGAAGTATGGCATCTACGCGGTGCGCGTGACGCTCGACGACGGCAGCGAGCATCCGGGCGTCGCCAGCCTCGGCGTCCGCCCGACCTTCGATCCGCCGACCGAGCTGCTCGAGGCGCATTTGTTCGGCTTCGACGGCGACTTGTACGGCCGCGCGATCGAGGTCGCGCTGCATGCCTACATCCGCGAGGAGCGGAAGTTCGACGGCCTCGAGTCGCTGGCGGCGGCAATGCGCGAGGACGAGGCGGCGGCGCGCAGGCTGTTGGCGCTGGCCGAATGAAGGTGTGGCTGAGCCGGATCGGGCTGGTGCTGGCGCTCGCGCTGTTCGCCGCGGTGACGGTCAACGCGAGCTGGTGGGCCGACCCGCCGCCCGGCGTGATCCGGCTGATCGCGCATCGCGGGGTGTCGCAGCTGTACGACCATGAGGGCATCGGCCGCGACACCTGCACTGCGACCCGGATCGAGCCGCCGGTCCACGATTACCTCGAGAATACCGTGCGGTCGATCGACCAGGCCTGGCGGCTTGGCGCGGACATGGTCGAGATCGATGTCGCCCCGACGGCCGACGGGCACATGGCCGTGTTCCACGACTGGACGCTCGATTGCCGCACAGACGGCAAGGGCGACGTGCGAAGCAAGACGCTGGCCGAGCTCAAGGAGCTCGACCCGGGCTACGGCTATACCGCCGACGGCGGCAGGAGCTTCCCGCTTCGCGGCAAGCAGAAGGGCGCGATCCCAAGCCTGCAGGAGGTGCTGAGGGCGTTCCCCGGACTGCCGCTCTTGTACAATTTCAAGAGCAAGGACCCGGGCGAGGCCGATTTGCTGGCGAAGGAGCTGCGCGCGGCAGGTCGCGATCCGGTCAAGGCCGGCGACGGCTTCTACGGCGCCGCGGCCCCGGTCGAGCGCATCGGCAAGCTTTATTCCGGCGCCTGGGCGTGGAGCATGGAAGGGGCCAAAGCCTGCACCAAAGACTATTTCAAGACCGGCTGGCTGACGATCGTCCCCGAGAGCTGCCGCGGCGGCGTGATCATGATCCCGCTCAATTACCAATGGGCGTTCTCCGGCTGGCCGGACCGGCTGTTGCAGCGGATGAGATCGGTCGGTGCAAAGGTGATCGTGATCGGTCCGCGCGGCGGCCGCTCCGGCACCGGGCTGACGCTGCCCGAGCAGCTCGGCGACGTACCGTCGACCTTCACCGGCTATCTGTGGGTCGAAGACATCTGGACGGTCGGACCGTCGTTCAGGCGCGATCGTGACATGCGCTCGCAGCCGCAGATCGACGCGGCGGAGGCCGGGCTGGAGCGGCGCCGGGCCCGCCATTGACCGCTCCTCCCTGCGAGCAAAGCTCGTGGGGAGGGGACCGCTCAGCGCAGCTGAGTGGTGGAGGGGCTTGGCGCCGACCCCTCCACCACCGAATCTGCGTTCGACGGTCCCCCTCCCCATCGCTGACGCGACAGGGAGGAGCGCAGGGTTTGCAATTTTGCCAACCGCCCCGCTAAGGCGCCGCCGGTAATGGCCGACGCTCCCGAGACTACCAAGACCGACTATCGATCGACCGTCTTCCTGCCGCGGACCGACTTTCCGATGAAGGCCGGGCTGCCGCAGAAGGAGCCGGGGATCGCCGCGCGCTGGGCGGAGCAGGATCTGTACGGGCAGTTGCGCCAGGCCCGCGCGGGGCGGGAGAAGTTCATCTTCCACGACGGCCCGCCCTACGCCAACGGCAACATGCACATCGGCCATGCGCTCAACCACACGCTCAAGGACATGGTCGTCCGCACCCAGAATCTGCTGGGCAAGGACGCGCCCTACGTGCCGGGCTGGGACTGCCACGGGCTGCCGATCGAATGGGCGGTCGAGGAGCAGTATCGCAAGCAGAAGCGCAACAAGGACGAGGTGCCGGTCAAGGAGTTCCGCGCCGAGTGCCGCGCCTACGCCCAGCATTGGGTGGACACCCAGCGCGAGCAGCTGAAGCGGCTCGGGATCAATGCCGACTGGGCCAAGCCCTATTTGACCATGGCCAAGGGCGCCGAGGCGACGATCGTCGCCGAATTGTTCAAGTTCGCCGAGAGCGGCCAGCTGTACCGCGGCGCCAAGCCGGTGATGTGGTCGCCGGTCGA
>DASRAY010000089.1:0-5778 GCA_035637935.1 Sphingomicrobium sp. | reverse complement strand
GACCATCACCACGCCGCCGTTGGCCGGGAGTAGCCGGAGCACGTCGTCGGGGACGTTGCGCGGATGCCCGCCGATCGCCCGCGCCGATGAGTGGGAAAAGATCACCGGCGCGCGGCTCGCGGCGATCGCGTCCTTCATCGTGTCGGCGGACACGTGGCTCAAGTCGACCAGCATCCCGATCCGGTTCATCTCGTGCAGCACGGTCACGCCGAACGGGCTGAGCCCGCCATATTTGGGATCGTCGGTCGCGCTGTCGGCCCATTCGGTCGTCTGGTTGTGGGTCAGCGTCATGTAGCGCGCGCCGAGGTTGTAATATTGGCGCAGCGCGGCGAGCGAGCCGCCCATCTGCCGCCCGCCCTCGACCCCGATCAGCGACGCGATCTTGCCTTGTCTGTGGATGCGCACGACGTCGTCGGCGGTGGCGGCGAGCTCGAGGTCGTTGGGATAGGCGTCGATCATCCGCCGCACGATGTCGATCTGTTGCAGCGTCTCCCGGATCGCGGCGTCGCCGGTGTGGGTGCCGTCGATATAGACTGACCAGAATTGCCCGCCGACCCGGCCCCGGTGAAGCCGGGCCATGTCGGTCATCAGCGGCTTGGGCCGCCACTGGTCGGTGCCGCTGGCGATCCCGGCGACGGTGCGCTTGTAATTTTCGGCCAGCTGCTCGGCGATGTCGTTGTGGCCGTCGATCAGCGGCGTCTTCTTGAGGATGCGGTCGATCCGTGCCTGCGTCCTGGCGTCGATCGGCTGGGCGGAGGCGGGGGCGGGGGCGGCCATGGCGGCGAGTGTGGCCGCGATCAGGAGAGTCTTCATGGGCCCGGGTGTAGGAACCGGATTGCCGCGGCGCAATCGGGCGGGCAATGGAGTCGGATGGCCGACCTTGAAGAGACCATGCGCTTCGACCCTACCGAGGGGATCGCGGACCTCGACCGGCACCTCGACCGGCTCAAGCAGGCTGCCGAGGCCCAGGGCTTCAAGTTCGACCGCCACGCCGCCCGCAACGAGCTCCAGGCCGCGACCTTCGGCAAGCGCCGCCCGGCCATCGCGCGCCTGCTGCTGTCGCCGACCGGCGCGATGGCGATCGAGATCAAGGCGGACGATTAAGCGGCGAGCGGGAAGCGCAGCAGGCGGTCGGAGACGGGCACGAGTGCCGCGGCGTCGGGCCCGACATTGCCGATGATCTCCGGATGGTGGGCGTCGAGGCCGCCGGTGAGCGAACCGAAGGCGGGCAGGATGAGCTTGGTCGGGGAGACCACGAAGCAGCGGCGCGAGACGCTGCGGCCGCTGACGCTGACCCGCAGCTTGGGGTGATAATGGCCGGACAGCTCGGGCAGCGGCTCGCCGCGCACCGCTTCGTGGCGGAGGATGATGCCGCCGAGCTCGACCTCATCCGCGAGCTTGCCGCCGCAATGGTCGGCGAAGCCGGGATCGTGGTTGCCGACGATCCACGTCCAGTCGAGCCTTGCGGTGAGGTCGGTCAGCAGGTCGCGCGCGCTGGCCGGGAGCCGCTCGCAACCGAACCGGTCGTGGAAGCTGTCGCCGAGGCAGTAGAGCCGCGCAGCGCCGGTCTGCGCGACCGCGGCGGCGAGCGCGGTCAGGGTCGCGTGCGAATCATAGGGCGGCAGGAATTGCCCGAGGCGCGCGAACCAGCTCGCTTTCTCGAGGTGCAGGTCGGCGACCAGCAGCGCGTCGTGCGCCGGCCAGAACAGCGCGCCGTCGGCCGTTGCCGCAAATGTTTCGCCCGCGAACGAAAAGGGAACCATGGCTGAGCCATAACCAACCCGTCATCCCCGCGAAAGCGGGGATCCGCCTTCTTTGGCCGGCCTTGAAAGAAAAGGCGGACCCCGGATCAAATCCGGGATGACGAAACTACTCCAATCCGAGCACATGATCCCTGAGCGCGCGCGCGTCGTGCAGGGCGTTGTGCGGAACCTTGCTGTTGGCCGCGGTCGAGAATCCCGGAAGGTCCACCAGTTGAAAGCTGAGTTGCGGGATATCTACTCGGGCGCCCGCGCCGATCACGAGCAGCATGCAAATCTGTGCGATGTCTTCAGGCCAGTCCGCGATGATCTCCATCGTCGATCGCTCGGGGTATGCGGCCGTCGACTGCAATTCATGTTCGTGGATCAGCCAAGCGGACAAGGACTTGGCGGCCTGCTCGCGCTCCAGTCGCGAGGAGACGAGCGGCTCGGGCACGGAATCGAGAAAGGGCACGACATGGGTCTCGACCCACGGCTCCAGCGACCCGTTCCAATCGAGCGTGGTGTAGAATTCCTGTCCGCCGTCCTCCGGCACCAGCGCGAGGCTGAGCAGCGCGCCGCCCCAGCCGTTATATTCGGTGTCGAGGAAATAGCGCATGGCCACCGCTTAGCGCGGTGGGAACGATCTGCAATCGTCGGTCGGGAGCGGCTTGCCCTTGCGGCAGCGCTCCTCGAGCAGGCGCAGCTGGCGCCCGCGCTCCTCTTCGGCCTTGCGAATCTCGCGCCCGCGCTTCTCGTCGGCCTCGGACTGGCTGGTCGTCGCGGCGTCGACTCCGGCCGATGCCACCTTGACCGGCAGGGTCACCACGTCGACTGCCGTGCGGGCGACGGTGCAGCCCGGGAGGAGAAGGGCGGCGAGGAGCAGGATGCGCATGCCGGCCAGTGTCGCGGCCCAGCCCTCGAATGGCAACTTCAAAGCGACGAAAAGAAGTTCCACATCAGATCGTTGGCGCTGATCGCCTGCGACGGCCGGGTGCGCAGCTGCTGGGTGCCGCCGCCCGGCCAGCTGTGCTTGCCGGTGTCGGTCACGCACAGCTCGACCGGCGCGCCGCCGCGCAGCGCCGGGTGGAGGTCGCAATGCGCGCCGGGGACGGTGAGCACCCGCCGCCCGGCCGGGTCGGCGCGGTTGAGCCGGACCCATTTGGCGATCGTCGCCGGGACCGAGGTGAAGTTGAGCTGCGTGAACGAGCGCGGCCCGACGCCGCCGTTGAACGGGACCATGTCGTCGTCGAGCGCGTGGAACTGGATGACCGGGACCGGCCGGGCGGGGCTGCAGTGAGTCGTATTGTCGGTGCCCTCGACCGGGGCGATGGCGCGGATCTCAGGCGCCTCGCACGCCAGCCGCCAGCTCATCATCGCGCCGTTCGACATGCCGGTCGCAAACACCCGGCGAGGATCGACGTTCGCCTGGATTTCGACGCGGCGGATCACCGTGCGGATGAAGCCGACGTCGTCGGACTGGTTGCGCACCGCCCCGGCGCAGCAGGCACCCGCGTTCCACGTCGCCAGCTTGCCGCCCAACCGGCTGTAGCCGTTGGGGAAGACTGCGATGAACCCGGCCTGCTCGGATTTGGCGATCAGCCGGTATTTGGAGTCGTTGGCCTGATAGTCGGCATTGCCGCCGCCGCCGTGAAGCGCGAGCAGCAGCGGCACGCGCTGACCGTGATAGCTCTTCGGGACGTGAACCAGGTAGAAGCGCGTCAGCCCGCCATGGTCGAAGCTGAAGCGATAGTCGCCCGGCGCAGAAATCGGTCTGACCTCGCCGTCGGCCGGACGGCGCTGCGCGGCGGCTGCGGCGCAGAGGATGGCGGCGGTGGCGGCGAGAGTCGCGGCGCCGATGCGGAAGCGTGATCTCATGGCCGCGTAACGCGCCGCGGCGCGCGAGCCTTCGCTAGGCCATGGCGGCTTCGGCGAGCGCTTCGGCCTGGTTGAGGATGGCCTCGTCCGCCTCGGCGCCCGGCGGCAGCGACTGGCGGCCGACGATGACCATGAACGGGATGGCCATCGGCGTGATCCGGTCGGTCGCGACGTGGAGCATGGTGGCCGAGGCGCGGTCGACCAGCCGGACCAGCCGGCCGAGCTCGGTCATCCGCCGCCGCGCATCGTCCCACGCTGCGCGCAGCAGCAAATGTTGCGGCTCGTAGCGGCGAAGCACGTCGTAGATGAGGTCGGTCGAGAAGGTGACCTGGCGCCCGGTCTTGTGGCGGCCCGGGTGCTGGCGCTCGACCAGCCCGCCGATCACCGCGACCTCGCGAAATGCGGTCTTGAGCAGCAGCGAGCTTTCGACCCAGTCGGTGAATTCCTGCTCGAGGATGTCGGGCGAGAACAGGGCCTGCGGATCGCGGATCGGCTCGAGCCCGTGGCAGGCGAGGCCGTAATCGTTGGCGACGAAGCCCAACGGCTTCAGCCCCGCTTTCTCCATCCGCTTGGTCAGCAGCATGCCGAGCGACTGGTGGGCGTTCCAGCCCTCGAAGCTGTAGGCGACCATGTAATGCTGGCCTTCGTGGGGGAAGGTCTCGACCAGCAGCTGGTGCGGCTCGGGGAGGACCGAGCGCTCCGACTGGACCTCGAGCCATTCGCTGACGTCGTCCGGGAAGCGCGACCAGTCGTTGCGGTCGGCGAGCATCTGCCGGACGCGGTTGGCGAGGTGGGTCGACATGCTCATGCGCTGCCCGCCATAGGTCACGGCCTGGGCCGACTTGCTCGACGCATGGACGATGATGTCGGTGTCCTTGAACTGCTCGACCTCGAGGCTGAGCCCGGCGAAGAAGAAGCGATCGCCGGGGACCAGGACCGAAGCGAAGCCTTCCTCGACCGTGCCGAGCTTGCGCCCGTTGCGGAAGCGCACCGTCATCAGCGGCTGCTCGACGATCACCCCGGCGTTCAGCCGGTGCTGCTGGGCGACCGCGGGCTTGGCGATGCGCCACATCCCGCCCGCCTCGGGCACCAGCCGGCGGAAGCGATCGTAGGCCTTGAGCGCATAGCCGCCGGTGGCGATGAAGTTGAGAATCTCCTCGAACGTTTCAGCCTTGAGGCCGGCGTAGGGCGCGGCTGAACGCACCTCGGCGAGCAGTTCGTCCTGTTGGAACGGGGCGGCCACGGCCATCGCGAGGATATGCTGGGCGAGCACGTCGAGCGCGCCGGGGCGGAACAGCTCGGGGTCGAGCTCGCCGTCGTCGATCGCGTCCAGGGCCGCGCGCGCTTCGAGATATTCGAAGCGGTTGCCGGGAACGACCATGCCCTTCGACGGCTCGTCGAGCCGGTGGTTGGCGCGGCCGATCCGCTGCAACAGCCGCGAGCTGCCCTTGGGCGCGCCCATCTGCACGACCAGGTCGACGTCGCCCCAGTCGATGCCGAGGTCGAGGCTGGCGGTCGCGACCAGGCCACGCAGCTTGCCCGCGGCCATCGCCGCCTCGACCTTGCGCCGCGCTTCGACCGACAGGCTGCCGTGGTGGATGCCGATCGGCAGCCCCTGGTCGTTCGCCTGCCACAGCTTCTGGAAGATCAGCTCGGCGAGGCCGCGGGTGTTGCAGAAGACGAGGGTCGTCCGGTGCTGCTCGATCAGGCGCATCACGTCGGGAACGGCGTGGAAGCCCGAATGCCCGCCCCACGGAATCTTGTTCTCGGGGATCAGGATCTCGAGGTCCGGGTCGGCTCCGGGATCGCCGATCACCAGGTCGACCGCTTCCATGTCGGCATCCGGCGCGAGCCATGAACGGTAGGCATCGGGGTCGCTGATCGTGGCGCTGAGGCCGACGCGACGCAGGCCCGGCGCGAGGCGCTGCAGCCGCGACATGGACAGAGACAGAAGATCGCCGCGTTTCTCCTTGGCGAAGCCGTGGAGCTCGTCGACGACGATGGTCCTCAGCCCCTCGAACATCGTCGCGGCTTCGGGGTAGCTCAGCAGCAGGCTGAGCGACTCCGGCGTGGTCAGCAGCACGTGCGGCGGCTTGACCCGCTGCCGCGCCTTGCGGTCCGACGGCGTGTCGCCGGTGCGCGTCTCGACCCGGATCGGCAG
>DASRAY010000088.1:0-21140 GCA_035637935.1 Sphingomicrobium sp. | reverse complement strand
GAAGCGACCCTCAAGACCTTCCGGCGCGAGGGCAACATGATCCGCCTCGACCCCGCCAACCGCCAATACGAACCGCAACGCTACCGCCCCGAGCAGGTCCAGATCCAGGGCCGCCTCGCCGGGCTGATCCGGCGGTACTGATTTTTCGCTCCTCCCTATCGCGGAACGATGGGGAGGGGGACCATCGAACGCAGATTCGATGGTGGAGGGGCCAGCGCGCGTGGTCCCCTCTCCACGGCGACGCTCGAAGGGAAGAGCGAAGAGCTAGGAGATCGAATGATGGCCCGAATCGATTACGTCGAGCTGCCGAGCACGACGGCGCATGAGCTGACCCGCGCCTTCTACGCCAAGGCGTTCGGCTGGGAGTTCACCGATTACGGCCCCGATTATTCGGCGACCACGACCGGGGACGTCGATGTCGGCTTGAACGGCCAGGCCGACGACGCGCTCGCGGCGCCGCTGCCGGTGATCCGGGTCGACGACCTCGAGGCCGCGTTCGACTCGGTCGCCAAGGCCGGCGGGACGATCGCCAAGCCGATCTTCGCCTTCCCCGGCGGCCGGCGCTTCCATTTCATCGACCCGGGCGGGAGCGAGCTCGCGGTGTGGAGCGAGACCTAGCGCATCTTCATGTTGGTGACGCCGGGCGGGACGAGGTCGATCACCACGAGGTGCACGCCGTCCGGTCCCGCCTGTCCCTGATGCCATTGGGCGACGACTTCGGCGAACACCTGCCCGGCCTTGAAATCCAGCCTGTCCTGCTTGTCGAAATTCGTCACCCGGATCGTGCCGCGCTCGACATAGACGAACCGCGACCACGGGTGCTGGTGGATGGTGGTCGTGCCGCCGGGCGGAATGTCGACGACGCTGGCCACCATCTCGGCCCTGCCTCGCGGCAGCTTGAGCGGCTGGAGGGAGACCGTCTCGGCGGTCCTGACGAGCTCCCTGCTGACCGAGTTCGCCTTGGGCGCCGGGGCTTCGGAGACGCCGGGCGAGGCCGGCCCACAGGCAAGGGCCAGCGTCGCCGCACCAATCAGGAACCCACGCATCACGCTTCTCCCCCTTCGTTTCGCGGTGCCCGACCATAGAACAATTCGTCACGTCCGCCACGGATGGCGGCCGACCCGTTCGGCGACGGTCTCAACCCGCGGCTGGCGGCCGAGGTAGATTGCGACACCGCCCGTCCGCGCCAGCGCGGTCCGGTCGAGCTTGAGCCAGCGCGGACCGCAGCCGCGCGGCAGCCGCCTATCCGAAACGGCGATGTCGGCAGCGGCGCACGACCGCGCGATGTCGGTCCACGGGATGCGCGCGGAGGAGCGCGTTGCCAGCAGCCGCCATTCCACTGGCCCCTTGCGGATCAGCGCGACACAGGCGTCGCGTGTGCACCGGCTGAACGGCGCTCCGGAGAGGTCGGCGGGATCGCCGGCGAAGCCGGATGCTTCGGCGAACAGGTCGCGCATATAATCACCGGCGCGCTCGCGCAGCAGCAGCGGGGTGCCGTCGCCCTGGAGCGCGACCAGATGCCGCCCGTCGCCGGTGACGAGCAGGTCCGGGGTCGGCGAGGCGAGCGCCGCAGCCGCCCCCACTGCGACGGGCACCAGGCCGAGCAGGCGCATCCGGCTGCTCCACAATCCGAGCCACAGGCCGCCGGCGACCATCACCCCGAACGCCCAGCGCGGCATCGACGGCATCAGCGCCACCGCTCCGGGCGCGGCGGCGACGAGGTGGGCGAGCTGCAACAGGGCGCGAATCGCCCAGCCGGTAAGCCACCACAGGGGCTGCCCGAGGCCGAGGCCGTCGAGCAGCAGCGACCCGGCCTCGAGCGGCATGATGACGAAGGTGGTGAGCGGGATGGCGATGACGTTGGCAGCGACGCCGTAAAGGCCGGCGCGATGGAAGTGGAACAGGGCGAACGGGATCAGCGCGAATTCGACCGCGAGGCCGGTCAGAACGATCGCGGCCAGCGCCCGGCCGATCCGCCGGAACGGCCCCTCGTCGCGCCGCTGGAACAGCTGCCGCGACCAGTGCGTCGAGTGGATCGCGACGATCGCCGTCACTGCCGCGAAGCTCATCTGGAAGCTTGCTCCGGCCAGCGCCTCGGGGCGGAACAGCAGGACCACCAGCGCCCCGACCGCAACCAGCCGGATGCTGATCGCGTCGCGGCCAAGTCCGATCCCGGCGAGGACGAGGACGGCGGCGACGCAGCTTCGCACCGTCGGCACCTGCGCTCCGGTCAGCAGGGTGTAGGCAATGCCGGCCGCGGCGGCGACGCCGGCCGAGACCAAGACCAAGTTGAAGCGCAGCGCCAGCCGTTCGCTCAGTGCCAGCAGCTTGAGGCTCAACAGCATCGCGAAGGCGACCACCGCGGCGATGTGCAGCCCGCTTACCGACAGCAGATGGGTCAGCCCGCTGGCCCGCATCGCATCGGCGTCGGCCTCGCTGACACTGTTCTGGTCGCCGGTGACGAGCGCGATGGCGATCCCCGATTCGCTGCCCGGAAGCCGCTCGTGGACGTGGCGCGCGAGTTGGTGCCGCGTTGCTTCGAGCAGGCCGGGCCGCCCCGGCTGCACCACGGCGATCGGCCCGAGCGCCTTGCCGACCGCCCCGATCCGCTTGAACCAGGCGTCGCGGGCGAAATCGTAGGTGCCCGGAAGCGCCATCGGCGGCGGCGGGGCAAGCCGCGCGCGCAGGCGGACCACGGCGCCGCTGTCCAGCGCCGGCGGCGCGTTTGCGGTCTCGATCGAGACCCGGACTCGCGGCGGCAGCTGCGGGTCGCTCGGCGCCAGCGTCAGCCGGACGGTGTTCCGCGCGACCAACTGCTCGACACGTTCGACCCTGCCGCTGAACGTCGCGACCCCTGGCCGGACGAGCCGCGGCGCGGCGACCTGGCTCGAGCGCAGCCAGACCACGGTGCAGCCGAGCGCCAAAGCGAGAGCGAACCAGCCCAGCGCCCGGCCCAGCCGTCCCGGGACCAAAGCGAACCCGAGCAGCGACAGCCCCGCGCTCAAGCACAGGAATGCTGCCCAGTGGCCCGGCGTGCCGAGCGCGAACCAGCCGGCGATCCCGCCGCCGAACCCGACCGCGAGCCATGGCGGAAGCTGCGCATGCTCGCGCTCGAGGAGCCGCTCCAGCTCCCCGTGAAGCGCGGAAAACCGCGTCTTCCAATCGCTCCGAGCCTGCTGTGGAAGAGGCGCTTCCCCTATGTTAGGGGCGCTCGTCCGTTGCATTGCAGCATTCAAAGAAGAGGAAAGCGCGCTTGAGCGCAAGCGATAAGCCTGTCGTCACCCGTTTTGCGCCCTCGCCGACCGGCTTCCTGCACATCGGCGGAGCGCGCACGGCGCTGTTCAACTGGCTCTTCGCCCACCACCACGGCGGCAAGTTCCTGCTGCGCATCGAGGACACCGACAAGGCCCGCTCGACCAAGGAGGCGATCGACGCGATCCTCGACGGGATGCGCTGGCTCGGGCTCGATTGGGACGGCCACGAATATTATCAGTCGCAATTCTGGGCGCGCCACGCCGAGATCGCCCACAAGATGCTCGACCGCGGGCATGCCTATCGCTGCTGGATGACGCCGGAGGAGCTCGCCGCCCAGCGCGAGCTGGCCGCCAAGGAACGCCGGCCATTCCGAATCAACAGCCCGTGGCGCGATTCGACCGCCGCGGGCGAAGGCGAGCCGGTCATCCGCCTCAAGGCGCCGCGCGACGGCGAAACGGTGATCGACGACCGGGTGCAGGGCCGGGTGACCGTGCAGAATGCCGAGATCGACGACTTCGTCCTGCTCCGTTCGGACGGGACCCCGACCTACATGCTGGCGGTGGTGGTCGACGATCACGACATGGGCGTGACCCATGTGATCCGCGGTGACGACCATTTGAACAACGCTTTCCGCCAGCTGGCGATCATCCGCGCCATGGGCTTCCTCGAACCGGTCTACGCCCATGTTCCGCTGATCCATGGGCCCGACGGCGCCAAGCTTAGCAAGCGCCACGGTGCGCTCGGCGTCGATTCGTACCGCGACGAGCTCGGCATGCTGCCCGAAGCGGTGGCTAATTACCTGCTCCGGCTCGGCTGGGGCCACGGCGACGACGAGATCATCAGCCGCGACCAGGCGATCGACTGGTTCGACCTCGACCATGTCGGCAAGTCGCCGTCGCGGTTCGACTTCAAGAAGCTCGAGAATTTGAACGGCCATTACCTGCGCGAGGCGGACGACGAACGTCTCGCGGCGCTGGTCGCCCCGAGGCTCGGCCTCGACTCGGCGCGGACGGCGCTGCTGGTCCGCGCCATGCCCGAACTCAAGGCGCGCGCGCACACGGTCAATCAGCTGGCCGAGGGCGCGCACTTCCTGTTCGCGAGCCGGCCGCTCGCCCTCGACGAGGGTGCGGCGGCGCTGCTGGACCCCGCCGCCCGCGCGCTGCTGCATCGCGCGCACGGACAGCTCGCTGCTCTTGCGGGTTGGGATGCGGCGTCGCTAGAGGCGGCTATCCGCGAGGTCGCGGAGGGCAGTGGAGTCAAGCTCGGCAAGCTCGCCCAGCCGCTCCGCGCCGCCCTCACGGGGCGCACGACGTCTCCCGGGATTTTTGATGTGCTGGCGTTGCTTGGGCGGGACGAAAGCCTGGCCCGCATAGCCGACCAGATGGAGCCGAAGGAATGACCGACAAGACCGCGACCCTGGACATCGCCGGGACCAACCACAGCTATCCGATCCTCGACGGGTCGGTCGGGCCGGAGGTCGTCGACATCCGCAAATTCTACGGCGAGACCGGGATGTTCACCTACGACCCGGGCTTCACCTCGACCGCCAGCTGCCAGAGCGCCATCACCTATATCGACGGCGAGGCCGGGATCCTGCTCCACCGCGGCTATCCGATCGACCAGCTGGCCGAGAATTCGACCTTCATGGAGGTCGCCTATCTGCTGGTGAACGGCGAGCTGCCGAAGCGCGCCGAGCTCGACGACTTCACCTACACCATCAGCCGTCACACCATGCTGCACGAGCAGCTCGCGACCTTCTACCGCGGCTTCCGGCGCGACGCCCATCCGATGGCGATCATGTGCGGCGTGGTCGGCGCGCTGTCTGCCTTCTACCACGACTCGACCGACATCACCGATCCCGAGCAACGGATGATCGCCTCGCACCGGCTGATCGCCAAGATGCCGACCATCGCCGCGATGGCCTACAAATATTCGGTCGGTCAGCCGTTCCTCTATCCCGACAACAGCTTGAGCTATACCGGCAACTTCCTGCGCATGACCTTCGGAGTCCCGGCCGAACCCTATCACGTCAATCCGGTGGTCGAGCGGGCGATGCGGCGGATCTTCATCCTCCACGCCGACCATGAGCAGAATGCGTCGACCTCGACCGTCCGCCTGGCCGGTTCGTCGGGCGCCAACCCGTTCGCCTGCATCGCCGCCGGCATTGCTTGCCTGTGGGGCCCGGCGCACGGCGGCGCCAACGAAGCCGCGCTCAACATGCTGCGCGAGATCGGCAACGTGAAGCGCATCCCCGAATATATCGCCCGCGCCAAGGACAAGGACGACCCGTTCCGGCTGATGGGCTTCGGCCACCGCGTCTACAAGAACTTCGACCCGCGGGCGAAGGTGATGAAGGCGACCGCCGACGAGGTGCTCGGCGAGCTGAACATCAAGGACCCGGTGCTCGACGTCGCCAAGGAGCTCGAGCATATTGCCCTCAACGATGACTATTTCATCGAGAAGAAGCTCTACCCCAACGTCGATTTCTACTCGGGCGTGATCCTGAACGCGATCGGCTTCCCGACCGACATGTTCACCGCCCTGTTCGCGCTCGCCCGCACGGTCGGCTGGGTCGCGCAATGGAACGAGATGATCGCCGACCCCGACCAGAAGATCGGCCGCCCGCGCCAGCTCTACACTGGCGCCACGCAGCGCGATTACGTGCCCTGCGATAAGCGCTAGCTACGGTCGAGGCAGGGACATCCCTAATTCAGGGACTATCCCTGACTAAGCGGCAGGCAGGGTCAGGGTGAACCGCGCGCCTTCGCCGGGCGCGCTCTCGAGGGTGACGTCGCCGCCCATCGAGCGCGCGAGACGCCGCGAGATGGCGAGGCCGAGGCCCGTCCCGCCGCCCTTGCTGTCGGCGCGCTCGAACCGCTCGAAGATGCGCTGCTGGTCGGCCGGCTCGATCCCCGGGCCGTCGTCCGAAATGGTGACCGACGCCGTGCCGGGGGTCGCCGCGAACGCCAGCGCGACCGTCCCGCCCTCGGGTGAGTGACGCACGGCATTGCCCATCAGATTGACCAGGATCTGGATCACCGCACGCTCCTCGCCGCTCGCGCGGAGCTCGTCGCGCGGCTCGATCTTGAGCTCGATCCCCCGCTCCTCGGCATTGGCCTCGAGCATCACCAAGGCCTCGCCGGCCAGCCGCGCGAGGTCGATCACTCGCTGGCCCTGGGTCGGGTCCTCGCTCATCGAGCGAATCACCGAGAGCAAGTGTCGCGCCGCGGCGGCGATGTCGGTGCCGTAGCTGGCATAGTCGCTGCGCAGTGGGCCGTCGGCGCGCTCGACGATCCGCTCGGCGCTTTCGATGATCCGGTCGAGCGGCGAGCGCAGCGCCTCGTCGAGCGCATGGTCGAACGCCGAGGTGCGGCCGGGCTCGGCGGTCAGTCCGGCGGCATCGCTTTCGGCGAGGCCGCGGAAGCCGGCGAAGCTGCCGTCGGCGGCCGTCACCACGTCGCCGCTGAGCGTGACCGCGCGGCTCTCGTCGCCGCGGCTGCGCGCCCGCTGCCCGGAGAAACCGCGGCGCGCGGCGAGCGCGCTGATCAGCGGCATTTCGCCGGCCTCGTCCTCTTCCAGCCGGAAGATTCGGGTGAGCGGCTGACCGGCCGCCTCGGCCAAATCGATCCCAAGCTGTCCGGCGAGCTCGGCGGAAATGGAGATCAGGCGCAGCTCCTCGTCCGCGGCCCATTCGTGCCGCGACGGCGAGGCATCGGCGTCACTCCCTTTGCCGAGCAATGTGGCCAGGCGCGGCGGCGCGGGCGGCCGCTCGGTCCAGCCTTCGAGCGACAGGGCGACGTCGTCGCCCTCGGGTGTGGCGCGCACCCACAATTCGACGTCATGCTCGAGCGAGGCGGCGATGGCCGGCCGCGCAACCGCAATCCCGAGCTTGCGCGCAAGGTCGGCGATCGACGCGATCTGGGGGATGGCGAGCGTGTGGCCGAGGCTCGAGCCGGCATCGCGCTGCAGCGCCTCGAGCTCCGGATCGGCGCTGACCAGCCGTCCGGCCTTGTCGACTCGACCGAGCACCGGCCGCGGTTCGTTGGGCGCGCTGGCCATCAGCGGTTGTCCAGGCTTCCGACCGCGTGGCGGTAGGCGGGATCGGCGCCGAGCCAGCTGCGCGCGTCGTCGAGCTCGGCATCGCCCAGCGCATCGAACGCGGCGATCGCGCCGCCCGGGTCGGTCAAGCCGAGGAGATCGCCGATCCCGGCGAGCAACCCGGCCCCGAGCTCGCGGCGGACTCCGGCCAGCCGCAGAAGCGTCATGACCCGCTCCTCGGACGCCGACAGCAATTCGTCGGTGGCGATCTCGCCGCGCAGGCCGGAACGCCGCGCCAGCGCCTGGGCGACGAAGGTCATCTCGCCTTCCATCGCGGCCGAGACGATCAGCTCGTCGGAAAGCAGGCCTTCGTCCTCGAGCAGGTCGACCAGCACCGCCATCAGCTCCTCGAAGCCGTTGGCCCGGTCGTAGCGCGCCATCAGCTCCTCGACAGCGGCGGCGAGCAACTGGTCGCGGTCGGAAATGTCGCCGAGCCCGACGAGGTCGCGGCGCAGCGCCGCGGCGACGATCTGGGCCAAGGCCGCCGCCTCGTCCGGCGGCAGGTCGTCGAACTGGAGCAGGCACTGCCCGAAGCGGTCCCGCCGCCGGCCCCGGGCCAGGATCAGCGCCATCGCCGCGGCCGAAATGGCGCCGCTGTCGTGGCTCACCAGCCCCTGCAGCACGCGCGCCTCGCGGCGCCCGCTGCGAGCCCGGGCGGCGGTCGTGATCCGCTCCTCGTCGGCGCGGCGGAGAAGCATGCGCACCAGCACCGAGCGGTCGAGCAGCCGGGCGCGCGACAAGCGCTCGACCAGGGCGAGATTGCCCTCGTCATTGGCGGCCGCGAGGCCGCTCGGCAAAGCGGCCCGGATTTCGTCGGCGATGTCGCCGAGCAGGCAGTGGAGCATGGCGGTCATCAGCGCCCGTTCCTGCTCGGTCAGGCGCTCGGCGGGGCTCAGGAAAAAGTCGACGCGGACGGTGGACAAGCGGTCGCGGCCGCCACGCGCGGGGGCGCGCGCCGGCTCAGCCGGTCCGGCACCGATCGGCCATTCCTCCGCCATCATTCGGCGACCTTATCCGATTTCGGTTAACTTCGGGTCAACTCTGGCGCGATCCGGCGCGCGTGCTGCGTGACGAAGAAGCTCACTCCGGCATAGGCGAAGAGGGCGACGAGATAGGCCGTCCACACTCCGAACAGGGCAAACGGGACCGCCACGAAGACCGCGTTGCGGCGCGACAGCAGCCAATGGTCTCCGGGAAATCCGCCCGCGCCTTCGAGGCGGGTCGCTTCGGCGAAAGCGGCGGCAGCGATCGCGGCCATGAACGCACCCCAGCCGCTGACCTGGCGCGCCTCCCACCAGCCGAGCGTGAGGAGCGCAAGTCCGGCTGCCGGCCACAGCAGGATCCGGCCGATCATGCGCTTCGGCAACGGTCGCAGGCGGATGGTCGCGAGCCGGCCGGCGATCATGTCGAGCGGAGTCGAGGCGACCAGCAACACCAGCCCGGCGCCGAGCCAGCCGCGGCTGAAGGCTCCGGCCGCGGCGAGGGTCAGCGCCAGCGCGATCCACACCAGCCAGGCGGGGCGGAGCGAAGTCTCCATCAGCCAGTGCGTGCCCAAATCCTCGATCGGCGGCAGGACGAAGCGGCTCGCCCAGTCGCGCCGCGCCTCGCGCGAGCCGGCGACCAGCCGGCGCTGGAACCCGTCGAGCTGCTCGGCCCGCTCGACCAGCAGCGGCTCGGCGCCGTCACCCGACGCCGGCAGCCTGAGCGCGCCGTCCTGGATGGTCCGGCGGAGCAGGGTCGACTGCAGGTCCCAGTCGCCGAGCATGGCCGCGGTCGAGCCCAGCGTCCTGGCGTCGACCAGCGCCACCCCGGCCCACCGGGTCTCGGCGTCGATCCGCTCGAACGCCTCGTGGGTCTCATCGTCCGGCACGGTCGCGACGGCCGGCTCCGGCTCTTCCGCCAGCCGCGCGATGAGGTCCGCGGGCGGGGCGACCGCATCGCCGATCAGCAGGATCATCGCGCCGGCCTCGAAGCGGCTCACCGCCTCGTGCACGTCGCTGACCGGGAATACCCCGATCCCGTCGAGGCGCAGCCGTTCGAACGCGTCCTGCAGCGCCTGCGGAACGCGCTCAACCACGACGACGATCGGCGCCGCCGCGGCCGCCGCCGCGCAGCGCACCTGATATTCGAGCAGGGTTCGCCCGGCGAGCGGGATCAGGGCGCGAAGGCCGCCCGAATCACCTTCCTGATAGGCGCCGATCAGCGCTCCCAGCGCCATCCAGCCTGCCCTCCCCCAATTATCGCTTAAGCCTCTCTAATCGCTTTCGTGAATCAGCAAAGGTGGTAAACTGCCGATTACCATGAACCCCTTCGCCACGCGCGCCGAGCCGGCGCCCCCGCCGCCCGAGGAGCTGGAGCCGCTCGAGCTGACCAGCGCCGACGTCGCTTTCGAGCCGACCTTCGATCGCGAGCAATGGGCCGAAAGCCGGACGGAGGAAAGCGGCAGTGGCGGGCGCCAGGTGCTCGGCACCGCGCTGATCGTCCTCGCCGCCGGGTGGCTTGGCTACATCGCCTGGTCGGCGGGCCGCGCGCTGGCCGGCCAGCCGCTGTCGTCGCCGGCGGTCACGCAGTGGATCGCGCTCGCCGCCGGGCCGCTCGCCCTGCTCGGCCTCGTCTGGCTGATGTTCGGCCGCACCCGCCGCAAGGAAGCGGAACGCTTCACCCGCTCGGTGGTGACGATGCGCACCGAAGCGCGCTCGCTCGAGGCCCTGCTCGAAGTGCTGTCGCAGCGCATCAATGACAGCCGGTCCGAGCTGACGATGATCTCGCGCCACCTGATGGACCTCGGCGACCAGGCCACCGGCAAGCTCGGCGGCATCACGCGCGAGTTCGATTCGAGCAGCGAGAAACTGCAGCGGCACGGCGAGGCGCTGGACCGCGCAGCGGAGGCCGCGCGCAATGACATGGCAGTGCTGCTCGAGGATCTGCCGCGCGCCGAGACGACCGCGCGCGCGCTGGCCGAGCATATCCGTTCGGTCGGCAGCGAATCCGCCGCCAAGGCGGCGAGCTTCGGCCACCAGGTCGACCACCTCGCCGAGCGCACCCGCGAAGCCGACCGGCTGATCGCCGAGGCGACCGACCGCCTCGCCGCGCGTCTCGCCGAGATCGAGCATGCCGGTGCCCAGGCGACGGGCAAGGTCGCCGAAGCGGAGGGCAGCTTTTCCGGAGCCCTCGACAGCCTGCTCGACCGCACCTCCGTGTCGCTCCAGGAGATTCGCTCGGGAATCGATGCGCAGGCCGCAGCGGTCGCCGCTTTGGTCGACCAGGCCGCGGCCGGCATGGGCAAGGCCGGGGCCGATTCGGCCGAAGCGCTGGGCGCGAACATCGGCCGCGCGACCGAGTCGCTCGCGGCGCTGTCGAGCCAGGTCGCCGAGCAGGAACGGGCGTCGCAGCGGATGGTCGCCGAGATCGATCGCGGCCTCGCCATGATCGACCAGCGCTTCACCGAGCTCGCCTCGCACGGCGATGAGCGCGCCAACCATTTCCTCGAATCGCTGACCCGCGCCCGGACCGAGCTCGACACGCTCTCGGCGCAGGCATCGAACCAGGACGGCGCGATCGCGTCGCTGGCCGAGCGCACGACGAGCCTGCGCGACAGCATCGGCCGGCTCGCCGACGAGCTGCGCGACAATGTCGGGACCGCGATCGGCGAGGCCCAGGGCGGCGCCGACCGGCTCGCCGAAGTGACCAGCGCGGTAAAGCCGGAGCTCGGCTGGGTGCGCGATGCCGCGGTCGAGGCGAGCGAGCGCATGACCGCGACCGCCGACCAGATCGGCGAGCAGCAGGACCGCTTCGCGGCGCTGCTCGCGACCCTCGACGACGGGGTCGAAGGCGCCCGCTCGAAGCTCGCCGAATTGAAGTCGGCGATCGGCGACGCCCAGGCCGAAGCCGACGGCCTGACCGCCGAGACCGGCCCGGCCCTCGTCGCCGCCCTGGTCCAGGTCAAGGACACTGCGGCGCACGCGGCCGAGCGGGCGCGCGAGGCGATCGGGGCGGTGATTCCGGAAAGCGCCGGCAAGCTGTCGGTCGAAGCCCGGACGGCGCTCGAGCGGGTCATCCGCGAGACCGTCGAGGAGCAGCTGCGCGAGGTCGAGATCGTCGCCACCCGCGCGGTCGAGGCCGCCCGCTCCGCGTCCGACCGGCTGACCCAGCAGATGCTCGGCATCGGCCAGAGCGCGGCCGCGCTCGAGCGCCATATCGAGCAGACCAGCCAGGACCAGCGTGAGAAGGACAGCGAGGCGTTCGCCAGGCGGGTCTCGCTGCTGATCGATTCGATGCATTCGGCGGCGATCGATGTCGGCAAGATCCTGTCCGACGAGATCGACGACCGCGCCTGGGATTCCTATCTGAAGGGCAACCGCGGCGTGTTCACCCGCCGCGCGGTGAAACTGCTCGACGGCAGCGAGACCAAAGCGATCCGCGCGCAATATGACAGCGATCTCGAGTTCCAGCGCTCGGTCAACCGCTACGTCCACGATTTCGAGGCGATGCTCCGGCGCGTGCTCGCCGAACGCGACGGCGGCGCGATCGCGGTGACGCTGATGTCGTCCGACATGGGCCGGCTCTACGCCGCGCTGGCGCAGGCCCTGGAGAGAAGGCGGTAACTTTCAGTTTCCTCCCTGGCCGAAGGCTGGGGAGGGGGACCATTCACCGCAGAATGAATGGTGGAGGGGTAGAAGGCGCCCGCGCCAGATACCCCTCCACCATGCTCCGCACGGTCCCCCTCCCCATCGTCTTCGCGATGGGGAGGAACGCTAGAAGAAGTCGAAATCGTCCGCCTTCACCCAGCCGAAGGTCCAGTTCGCATAATAGATCGCGAACAGGACCGCGGCGAGGATCGCGGCCTTCAGCAAGTGGCGCTTGAGGTCGAACCGGTGCGGAGCGCTTTCCGCCTGGCCGGGCACCAACGTTTCGCCCAGCTCCTCGCTGGTCCGGACCCCGAACGGCAGAAGGATGAAGGCGGACGCACACAAAAACAGGAAATAGATCGCGACGATCGAGCTGAAACGCATGGCCGAGACTAGCCGGCGATCTCGAGCAACATCACCTCGACCACCGGCTTCTTGCCGGTCCACAAGGTCGCGCAGCGGCGTACCGCGAGACGCACCGCCTCACGCATCCGCTCCTCATCGTCCTTTGCGCTGAACGCCTTGGTCGCGGCGTCGGCGGCATCGGCGATGAAATCGGCGCGATCCTCCTCGACCGGCACTCCGAACGGGCGGATCAGCGGCTGCCCGGCGAGCCGTCCGTCCGCGCCGATCGGCAGCGCCACGGTGATCAGCCCGCCGAAGCTGATCCGCCGCCGCTCGTTGATGGTCGCGCCGTCGGCCGGCAGGATGACGTCCCCGTCGAGCACCAGCCGCCCGACCCGCACCTCGTCGAGCTTCTTCGGTGCGCCCGGGGCGAGGCGGATCACATCGCCGTTCTTCTGGACGACCGCGGCCGGAACGCCGTGCGACAGCGCGAGGCGCGCATGCTCGGCGAGGTGCCGCGCTTCGCCATGGACCGGGACGACGATCTGCGGCCGGACCCAATCGTACATCTGGATCAGCTCGGGCCGGCCGGGATGGCCTGAGACGTGGACGTGGGCCTGGCGCTCGGTGACGATGGTCACGCCGAGGTCGGACAGCTGGTTCATGATCCGGCCGATCGCCACCTCGTTGCCGGGGATGATCCGCGACGAGAAGATCACCGTGTCGCCCTCGCCCAGCTTCAGCTCATGCGTGCCGAAGGCGATCCGGCCGAGCGCCGCGCGCGGCTCGCCCTGCCCGCCCGTGGCGATGACCAGCAGCTCGCTCTTGGGCAGCCGCATCGCCTCGTCGAACGGGATCGGCGGCGGGAAGGCCTTGAGGTAGCCGGTCGCCTGGGCGACGCGCAGGATCCGCTCGAGCGACCGTCCGGCGATGCACACCCTGCGCCCGGTCTCGAGCGCGACCCGGCCGATGGTCTGCAGCCGTGCCGCGTTCGAGGCAAAGGTCGTCACCAGCACCCGGCCGCGCGCCTTGGCGACCTGCGCCAAGAGCCCCTCGTGGACTCCTTCCTCGGAGCCCGAGGGCGCGTTCTGGAAGACGTTGGTCGAATCGCACACCAAGGCGAGCACGCCGGCATCGCCGATGTCGGTCAGTGCCTCGGTGCTCGGCGCCTCGCCGAGCACCGGAGTCTCGTCGATCTTCCAGTCGCCGGTGTGGAAGACGTTGCCGAACGGCGTTTGGATCAGCACCCCGTTCCCTTCCGGAATCGAGTGCGACAGCGCGACGAAGCTGACCTTGAACGGGCCGAGCTCGACGCTCCCGCCGCGCTCGACGATGTTCAGCTTGACCCGGCCGGTCAGCCCTTCCTCCTCGAGCTTGCCGGCGATCAGCCCGGCGGTGAACGGAGTCGCGAACAGCGGCGCCTTCAGGTCTTCGGAGAGATAGGGCAGCGCGCCGATATGGTCCTCGTGGCCGTGGGTCAGGATGATCCCGGCGAGCCGCTGCTCCTGCTCCTCAATGAACTCGAGGTCGGGCAGGATGAGGTCGATCCCGGGATAATCGGGGTCGGCGAAGGTCAGGCCGAGATCGACCATGATCCACTGGCCGCGGCAGCCGTAGAGATTGACGTTCATGCCGATCTCGCCCGAGCCGCCGAGCGCGCAGAACAGCAATTCTTCGCCGGGGATCATGTGCGCTCGCTCGTCATCGCGAGCCGCGAAGCGGCGGGGCGATCCAGCGCTGGATTGCTTCGCTTCGCTCGCAATGACGTTCAGCCTGTTTGAGCCACGAGGTCGTACAACAGCCTCAACCCCTGGATGGTCAGATCGGGCTCAATCGCGTCGAACACGTCGGTGTGCTGGTCGAACAGGTCCGCGAGCCCGCCGGTCGCGATCACCGTTGCCGGACGGCCGATCTCGCGCTTCATCCGTTCGGCCAGTCCCTCGATCATCGCGACATAGCCCCAGTAAATGCCGATCAGCATCTGGCTGTCGGTCGTCCGGCCGATCACGCTGTCGCTGTCCGGCGCCTCGATCGCGATGCGCGGCAGCTTGGCCGCGGCGTTGACCAGGGCGTCCAGCGACAGGTTGATCCCGGGCGCGATGATCCCGCCTTTGTAGGCCCCGTCCGAATCGACCACGTCGAACGTCGTCGCGGTGCCGAAGTCGATGACGATCAGGTCGCCCTTATGCTTGGCGTGCGCGGCGAGCGCATTGAGCGCCCGGTCGGCGCCGACATTGTGCGGCTCGTCGACGTCGAGCTTCAGCGGCCAGGCCGCCGCCCCCTGCCCCGCGATCACTGGCTCGACATGGAAATATTTGCTCGCCAGCACTTCGAGATTGTGCAGCGAGCGCGGCACCACGGTGCCGATGATCACCGCCCCGACGTCGCCCCTGGTATAGCCTTCGAGCTCGAGCAGCTGGTTCAGCCACACCGCATATTCGTCGGCGGTCCGCCGCGGGTCGGTCGCGATCCGCCACCGCGTCCTGATCTCGCCCCCGGCGACGAGGGCGAAGACCAGGTTGGTATTGCCGGCGTCGATCGCGAGCAGCATGGGCGGCCCTTAGGCGAACAGCAGCAAATCGGGAAGCGCGTCAGGCGGTCGCGACCGCGTGCGGCAGCGGCAGGGCTTCGGTCGCCTGCGCTTGGCTCGCAAGATAAGCATGGATCGCCGCGACCACCTGCGCGCCGTCGCCGACCGAGGCCGCGACCCGCTTGACCGAGGAGGAGCGCACGTCGCCGACCGCGAAAACCCCGCGCCGGCTGGTCTCCAGCGGCAGCCGGTTCTCCCCGATCTCGTCGCCGGTCAGGACGAAGCCGCGATCGTCGAGCCGGATTCCCGAGCTGCGCAGCCAGTCGGTGTTCGGCTCCGCACCGATGAAGGAGAAGAGGTAGCGGATCGGCCGGCGAGTCACTTTTCCGGAGGCGCGGTTGGTGCAGCTGATCGCGTGCAGCGCGCCGTCGGAACCCTCGAGCGCGGACACCTCGCAACCGATGACCACCTCGACGTTGGGCTGCGCCTCGATTCGCTCGATCAGATATTGCGACATGGTTTCGGTGAGCGGCCGGCGAGCGATCAGCGTGACCTGCCGCGCCCGCCCGGCGAGGAACACCGTCGCCTGGCCGGCCGAATTGCCGCCCCCGACGAGCGCGATCTCCTGATCCGCGCACAGGTCGGCCTCGAGCGGGGACGCCCAGTAATGGACGCCCGACCCGTCGAACTCGTCGAGGCGCTCGACCCCGAGGCGACGGTAACGCGCGCCCATCGCCAGGACCACCGAACGCGCCTGCACCCGCTCGCCGGTGGCGAGCTGGATATGGCACGGGTCGTTGCCGCACTCGAGCCTAACCGCCTCGTCGGGGATGGCGATCTCGACCCCGAACTTCTGCGCCTGGCTGAAGGCGCGCCCCATCAGGGCCATGCCCGAGATGCCGGTCGGGAAGCCGAGGTAATTCTCGATCCGGGCCGAGGCTCCGGCCTGGCCGCCGAACGAGCGGCAGTCGATGGTCAGCACCGACAACCCCTCCGATCCGGCGTAGACCGAAGTCGCGAGGCCGGCCGGCCCGGCGCCGATCACGACCAGGTCGTACAGCCGGTTTTCGTCGAGCTGGCCAACCAGCCCGACGCAGCGCGCCAGCTGGTCCTCGCCCGGATTGCGCAGCAGTTGGCCGGTCGGGCAGAGCACGATCGGCAGCTCCTCGGGTTCGATCTCGAACCGCTCGACCAGCGTCCGTCCGCAGCCGTCGCCGGCCGCGTCCAACTGCTGGAAAGGGTGCCCGTTGCGGCGCAGGAAGTTGGTCAGGCGCAGCACGTCGGCATTGCCCTCGGGACCGACAATGATCGGCCCGGCGCCGGATTCGATCAGGCCCATCCGGCGCAGGATCAGGGCGCGCATGATCCGTTCGCCGAGATCGGCCTCGGCGATCAGCAGGGCGCGCAGCCGATCGGCGGAGATCGCGACGGCTTCGACGTCGGTCAGCGCCTGCTCGTCGACCAGATAGGGCCGGCCCGACAGCTGCGCGAGCTCGCCCATGAAATTCCCGCGCTCATGGGTGACGATCGGCACCGGCCGGCCATGCTCCTGCCGCGTCACCTCGACCTTCCCCGAGAGGATCAGCATCAGCCCCGGGCCGACCTCGCCGACGCGGACCAGCATCTCGCCCGCGCGGTAGCTGCGCGGCTCGCCGAACCGGCACAGCCGCGCAACTTCCTCGTCCGTCAGGCGCGGGAACATCTGCGCCCCGCGCGTCATCACGAGGTCCTGGCGGACGTCGCTCATCAGGCCGGGATCGGCTCGGCGACGAGCCCCGGCGTGTGCGGCGTGCCGTCCGCCAGGCTCTCCCCGCGAATGAACGCCAGGATGTCGGCGTTGATCAGATCCGGATGAGTCGCGTGACAGCCGTGCGGCAGGTCCTTGTAGGTCTTGAGCGTCCCGTTCTTCAGCAACTTGGCCGCCAGCGGCGCGGAGTCCGCATAAGGCACGATCTGGTCGTCCTCGCTGTGGATCACCAGCACCGGCACCTCAATCGCCTTCAGATCGTCGGTGAAGTCGGTCTCGGAGAAGGCCTTGATGCACTCGTAGCCGGCCTTGACGCTACCCATCATGCCTTGGCGCCACCAGTTGCGGATCAGGCCTTCCGACACCTGGGCGCCCGGCCGGTTGAAGCCGTAGAACGGGCCCGTCGGGATATCGAGGTAGAGCTGGGCCCGGTTCGCGGCGAGCGCTGCGCGATAGCCGTCGAACACCTCGAGCGGAGTCCCGCCCGGGTTGCTGTCCTTCTTGACCATGACCGGCGGCACGGCGTCGAGCAACACCGCCTTGGCGACCCGGCCCGGCTCGGCCCGCGCGACATAATGGGCGACCTCGCCGCCGCCGGTCGAATGGCCGACATGGATCGCATTCTTGAGGTCGAGCGCGGCGACCAGATCGATCACGTCCGACGCATAGGTGTCCATCTCGTTGCCGCTGTCGGTCTGCGCCGAGCGGCCGTGCCCGCGGCGGTCGTGGGCGACGACCCGGAAGCCTTCGTTCAGGAAGAACATCATCTGATTGTCCCAGTCGTCCGCACTCAGCGGCCAGCCGTGATGGAAATGGATCGGTTGGGCCGTCTTCGGCCCCCAGTCCTTGTAGAAGATTTCGGTGCCGTCGCGGGTCGTAATGAAGGGCATGGAGGGGCTCCCGTGAGTCAAGTTCCGGCCATCAGGGCCGGGCTGGGTTTCGCGGCGAACCCCCTCCCCGAGCATTTCGACTCGGTCGCGAAACGAAGGTTCGCCTACCCCGGCTGCGCGCGCGAAGCGAGAGGGCGAATCGCAAAGTTCAAGTGAGGTCGACGTCGCCGGCCCGGACCAGCTCGATCGAGCCGTCGTCGAGCTGAAGCCGCAACGCCCCGTCCAGCTCGAGGCCGGCGAAGCGCCCGCTGACCGTCTCGTCCTTGGCGGCGTGGACCGTGAGCCGCGTTCCCGGCGAATGCGCCCGCTCCTGCCAGGCGCGAATGAGGGCCGCGGGCTCGGCCGATCGCCACGCCTCCAGCAGCCGGGCGAAACTGGCCGCGAGCAGCGGCGCGAAGGTTTCCGGCGCGATCGCCCCGCCAAGCGCCGCCGCCTGCCGGTCCTTGAGTGGCGGCGCGCTCGCCAAATTGACCCCGAACCCCACGGCGACCCGATCGCCGCTGCGCTCGAGCAGGATTCCGGCGAGCTTCCTGCCCAAGAGCATCACGTCGTTGGGCCATTTGAGCATCAGCGGCTGCGCCGGAACCGCGGCGTCGATCGCCTCGGCGAGCGCCAGCCCGGCGGCCAGTGACAGGCTCGGCGCGGGCGGATCGGCGGATCGCAGCAGAACCAGCGTGCTGCCGTAGAAATTCCCTTGGGCCGAGACCCACGAACGGCCCTGCCGGCCCCGTCCCGCCGCCTGCGCCAGCGCGACCAGCCAGTCGCCTTCGACCGCTTGGCCGTCGGCGATCAGGTCGGCGTTGGTCGAACCCGTGCGCTCGACGATCCGGATCCGCATCGCGTCAGAAGATCGAGGCCGCGGCCCTGTCGGTGATCGCCCCGAGCGGCCCGATCAGCAGATAGCCGAGCGGCGACACGGCGATCGCGGCGAGCAGGACCAGCAGGCCCTGGACCGGCTCGCGCACCCGGGCATAAGGCTCGGCCGGATCGTCGATGTACATCACCTTGACGATCTTCAGATAATAATATGCGCCGACGACCGTGCCGAGGATTGCCGCCACGGCGAACGGAGCGAAGCCCGCCGCCACTGCCGCCTGGAACACCAGCAGCTTCGGCCAGAAGCCGAACATCGGCGGCACCCCGGCCAGGCTGAACATGAACACGAACAAGGCGAAGGCCATCAGCGGGCGCGTCTGGGACAGGCCGGACAGGCTGGCGATCGTCTCGATCGGCCGCCCCTCGCCGTCGCGCATCCACAGCACGCACAGGAACGCACCGACGTTCATGACGACGTACACCGCCATGTAGAACAGCACCGCGGAAGCGCCGTTCGGCCCGGCCGCGGCCAGCCCGACCAGGGCGAAGCCGACATTGTTGATCGACGAATAAGCCAGCAGCCGCTTGATGTTCGTCTGGCCGTAGGCCGCGACCGCCCCCAAATAGATCGAGGCGAGCGCGGCGAAGATCACGATCTGCCGCCAGGCGTCGGTCGCCGGGGCGAGCGCGTCGAGGCACACCCGGGTCGCGAGCAGCACCGCGGCCGCCTTTGGCGCGGTGCTGAAGAACATCGTCACCGGGGTCGGGGCACCTTCGTAGACGTCGGGGGTCCACATGTGGAAGGGCACCACGCTGGCCTTGAAGGCCAGGCCGGCGAGCACGAACACCAGGCCGAACAGCAACCCGAGCGAGGGCGCCTCCCGGGCGAACGCGGCGGCGATGCCGGTGAAGTTGGTGGTCCCGGTGAAGCCATAGAGGAGCGAAATGCCGTAGAGCAGGATGCCGCTGGCGAGCGCTCCCAGAACGAAATATTTGAGGCCCGCCTCGGCCGACCGTTCGTCGCTCCGCCGGTAGGACGCGAGCACGTAGGACGCGAGGCTCTGCAGCTCGAGCCCGACGTAGAGCGAGATCAGGCTGGTGGCCGAGACCATCACGCTCATTCCGACCGCGGCGAACACGATCAGCACCGCATATTCGCTGCCGTGCTCGTGATCGCGCTCGAACCAGCCGTGGCCGGCAATGACCGCGACCGCCGCCGCCGGGAAGATGATCGCCTTGCCGAAGCTCGCGAACAGATCGGCCGCGATCAGGCCGTCGTAGATGGGGCCGGCGTGCGACGGCGCGCCGACCAGCGCCGCGGTGGCGGCGAGCAGCAGCGCCACCGAAAGCCAGCTGGTGAGGCCCGTTCCGCGCCGCCCGGCGAAGGCCGCGACCAGCATCAGGATCGTCCCGCCGATGCTGAGGATCAGCTCGGGCAGCAGGGGGGCGAGGCGGCCCATCAGTGCGCCGCTTCCTTCTCGAGCAGCTGGAGGTGCTCCTGCTGGACCGGCTTGCCCGGCGTCGGGCGCGAATCGCCGGCCGGCGCAACCCGTTCCATGCGCTGGACGACGCGCCCGATGTCGGCGCGCATCGGCTTCAGGAAGCTCTCGGGATAGAGGCCCATCCAGAACACGGCGAGCGCGATCGGCGCCAGCAGCCACCATTCGCGCAGGTCAAGGTCCTGCATTGCCGCCGCGTCGGCGTTGCGCCGGGTCCCGAAGCAGATCCGCCAGTAGAGCCAGAGCATGTAGGCGGCGGCGAGGATGGTGCTGAAGCAGGCCGCGATCGCCGCCCAGGTCGACGCCCGGTAGGTCCCGACCATGCTCAGGAACTCGCCGACGAAATTGCTGGTGCCGGGGAGGCCGATGCTGGCCATGGTGAAGACCATGAACAGCAGGGCGTAGCCGGGCATGTTGTCGCTAAGCCCGCCGTAGCGGGCGATGTCGCGCGTGTGCAGCCGGTCGTAGACCACGCCGACGCACAGGAACAGGGCGCCCGAGACGAGCCCGTGGCCGAGCATGACCATCATCGCGCCCTCGATCCCCTGGCGGTTCATGGCGAACAGGCCGAAGGTGACGAACGCCATGTGCGCGACCGACGAATAAGCGATCAGCTTCTTCATGTCGGTCTGCACCAGCGCGACCAGGCTGGTGTAGATTGCGGCGACCGCCGACAGCGCGAACATCAACGGAATGAACTGCGCCGATCCGTCGGGAAACATCGGCAGCGAGAAACGGATGAAGCCGTAGCCGCCGAGCTTCAGCAGCACTCCGGCAAGGATCACCGAGCCGGCGGTAGGTGCCTGGACGTGGGCGTCGGGCAGCCAGGTATGGACCGGCCACATCGGCAGCTTGACCGCGAAACTGGCGAGGAAGGCGAGGAACAGCCACGTCTGCGCCTGCTTCGAGAAATCGTACGCCATCAGCGTCGGGATGTCGGTCGTCCCGGCAACCGAGCGCATGTAGATCATCGCGATCAGCATCAGCACCGAGCCGAGGAAGGTGTAGAGGAAGAATTTGTAGCTCGCCTTGATCTTCTCGGCCCCGCCCCAGACGCCGATGATCAGGTACATCGGGATCAGGCCGCCTTCGAAGAAGATGTAGAACAGGAACAGGTCCTGCGCCGCGAAGGAGCCCATGATGAGCGCCTCCATCAGCAGGAAGTAGGCCATATATTCGGGCACGCGCTTGTCGATCGAGCGCCAGCTGGCGCCGATGCAGATCGGCATCAAAAAGGCGGTGAGGACGATCAGCAGCAGCGCGATCCCGTCGATCCCGAGCGCCCAATTGACCCCGCCGCCGAGCGCCCGGAACTCTGTGAATTGCCATTGC
>DASRAY010000087.1:0-8142 GCA_035637935.1 Sphingomicrobium sp. | reverse complement strand
CCGAGCCGCACCGGGTACAGCCCGATGGTGAGGATGATCAGTGGGCCGATCACCGCGCCGTTGGCGCGCACGACGCCGAACAGGATCATCGTCACCCCGAACAGCAGGAAGCTCCACGTCGCCAGGATCTGGATATGCTGGGCGATCGGCAGCGCCTCGCTCTGCCCGCCCAGGAACAGCGCCAGCGCGGGGCGGTCGGCGACGGCGAGCACGACCACGAGAACGCCGGTGATGATCAGGTTCTGGACGATGCCCACGCGGGCGATCCGGCTGACCCGGTCCCAGCGGTCGGCGCCGATATTCTGCGCGGCCATCGCGCTCGCCGCGGCGGCCAGCGCCATCGCCGGCATCTGCAGATAGGTCCACAGCTGCATCGCGACGCCGAACGCCGCCGTGGTGTCGACCCCTTCGCGGTTGACGAGACCGATCGTCGCCAGCGCCGAGGACGAGATGACGATCATCTGCAGGCCCATCGGGAAGCCCTTGCGGATGATCACGCCGAGCAGCTTTCGGTCGGGCTTCAGGTAGGCAAGCTCGTGCCCCCGCAGCCGCAGCGGCAGGTCGCGCCAGTAGATCGTGGCGATCAGGGCGAAGAGGGCGACGTAATTGGCGATCACCGTCGCCAGCGCGCTCCCGGCGATGCCGAGCTTCGGCGCCGGGCCGAGGCCGAGGATGAACACCGGGTTGAGGCCCGCGTCGAGCACCACGGCGAGGATCATGAAATAGAGCGGCGTCAGCGCGTCTCCGGCGCCGCGCAGCGCCATCATCAGCATGACCAGGATCAGGATCGCGGGCATCGCGGTGAAGATCACGCGCAGGTAGGCGAGCGCATAGGGCATGGCGTCGGGCGGCATGGCGAGCAGGTGGAGCAGCGCCGGCGACGCAAGCCAGCCGATCACCCCGATCAGCACGGCGACCGGCAGAAAGCTGCCGATCGCTGTCCCGACGACCCGCCGCGCCTGGTCGATGTCCCTGGCCCCGGACGCCTGGCCGATGAGCACGGTCGAGGCCATGCCGAAGCCGAACACGAAGGCCATCAGCAGGAACATGATGAAGTTGGCGTTGAAGGTGGAGGCGAGCGCCGTCTCGCCGAGGAAGCGGCCGATCCAGATCGAGTTGATCGACCCGTTCAGCGACTGGAGGATCGACGACAGCAGGGTCGGCAGCGCGAACACCAGCAGCGTCCGCGCAATCGGGCCCTGCGTCAGGTCGCGGCCGTGCTGCGACGCCGGTCGCGCGGGTGCTTCGTCGGCCATTCTTCCTCCGTCGCCCTGAACTCGTTTCAGGGCCGATTTGCGAGCCCCGCTCCGCCCTTCATCGAAATGGATGCTGAAACAAGTTCAGCATGACGGGTGTCGGCGCCTACCCCAACCGCTCCAACGCCGCGCGCAGCCGCTCGGCCTCAGCCGCCTTGGCATCATGGTCGGCGCGCGCCTTCTCGACCGCCTCGGGCTTGGCGCGCTCGGTGAAGTTGGGGTTGGCCAGCCGCGCGGCGAGGGAGTCGCGTTCCTTCTCGGCGGCGGCGGCGGCTTTCGCCAAGCGATCCTTCTCAGCGGCGAGATCGATGACGCCTTCGAGCGGTAACGCGAAAGTGGTCTCGTCGACCACGACTTGCGCTGCGCCCTTGCCGGGGAAATTCGACAGCTGAATCGATTCCAGCCGAGCCAGCCGCGAAATCATCCCATGATTGCGGTCAAGCCGAGCGGCAGTTTCGTCTGATGCATCGGCCGCAAACAGGCTGAGCTTCGCGGACGGCGGGACATTCAGCTCGGTCCGGGCGGAACGAACCTCGCTGACCAATCGGACCAGCCAGTCAAGTTCGCGCTTCGCATCGGGATCAACCTGCGCGTCCGGCTCGGGCCACTTGGCCACGATCAGCTCGTAGGGGCGCTGGCCCATCGCGCTCCACAGTTCCTCGGTGATGAACGGCATCAGCGGGTGGAGCATCACCAGGATCTGGTCGAACGCCCAGGCTGCGACGCGTTTGGTCTCGGCGTCGAACGCGCCCTTCACCAGCTCGACGTACCAGTCGCAGAAGGTGCCCCAGACGAAATGATAGATGGCGTCGGCCATCTCGTCGTAGCGCAGTTCGTCGAACGCCCGGTCGAGTTTCTGCAGCGTCTCGACGACCTCGCCGATGATCCAGCGGTTGACCGGCAGCTCCGCCGCCGGCGCCGCGATGCGGTCGCTCGCGCCGACGCCGTTCATCTGCAGGAAGCGCGCGGCGTTCCACAGCTTGGTCGCGAAGTTGCGATAGCCTTCGACGCGCTTCTCATCGAGCTTGATGTCGCGCCCCTGGCTTTCCATCGCCGCCAGCGTGAAGCGCAAGGCGTCGGCCCCGTATTTGTCGATCAGCCCGAGCGGGTCGACGGCATTGCCCTTCGACTTGGACATCTTCTGGCCGTGCGCGTCGCGCACCAGGCCGTGGAGGTAGAGCGTCTTCCACGGCCTTTCGCCCATGAACTCGAAGCCCTGCATCGCCATCCGCGCGTCCCAGAAGAACAGGATGTCGAAGCCGGAGATGAGGACATCGTTCGGGTAGTGGCGCTTGAGGTCGTCGGTCCGCTCGGGCCAGCCCAAGGTCGCGAACGGCCACAGTCCTGACGAGAACCAGGTGTCGAGCACATCCTCGTCCTGCCGCAGCGGCTGCGCGCCAGCCTCCTTGCGCGCTTCTTCCTCACTCTCCGCGACGAACACCCTGCCGTCATCGGCATACCAGGCGGGAATGCGATGACCCCACCAGAGCTGGCGCGAGACGGTCCACGGCTGGATGTTCTCGAGCCAATTGAACCAGGTCTTCTTCCAGGTCTCGGGGACGACCGCGATGTCGCCGGACCGGACCGCCTCGATCGCCGGCTTGGCCAGCGTTGCCGCATCGACATACCATTGGTCGGTCAGCATCGGCTCGATCACCACGTTCGAGCGATCGCCGAACGGCTGCATGATCTGCTTGTCCTCGACCCTGATCATCAGGCCTTCGGCATCGATGTCGGCCACAACCCGCTTGCGCGCCTCGTAGCGGTCGAGACCGCGATAAGCGCCGGGCACGAGGTTGAGCGCATCGACCTCTTCGGGTGTCGCGGCCGCGCCACGCGCGATCTCAACCGCGCGTGTCGCAGATTGGGCATAGGAGGGGCCGTCGTCGCGCATGTGCGCAGTGCCGTCCATCAGCCGGTACATCGGCAGGTTGTTGCGCTGCGCCACGCCATAGTCGTTGAGATCGTGGCCGCCGGTGATCTTGACCGCGCCCGAGCCGAAATTCGGGTCGGGATAGTCGTCGGTGATGATCGGGATCAGGCGCCGATGTTCCCTGGGGCCGACCGGGATCTCGCACAGCCTGCCGACGATCGGCCGGTAACGCTCGTCGCCGGGATGGACCGCGACCGCGCCGTCGCCGAGCATGGTTTCGGGCCGGGTCGTCGCGATCGAGATGTAGTCCCGCTCTTCCTCGAGAACGACATTTCCGTCGGCGTCCTTCTCGACGTAGGTGTAGGTCTCGCCGCCCTCGAGCGGATATTTGAAATGCCACATGTGGCCCTGGACTTCGCGGTTCTCGACCTCGAGGTCGCTGATCGCGGTCTGGAACTTGGGGTCCCAGTTCACCAGCCGCTTGGCGCGGTAGACGAGCCCCCGCTTGTGCAGCTCGACGAAGGTGTGGGTGACCGCGCGCTGGTAGCGCTCGTCCATGGTGAAGCGCTCGTGCGCCCAGTCGCAGCTTGCGCCGAGGCGGCGGAGCTGGCGGGTGATCGCCCCGCCCGACTGCGCCTTCCACTCCCAGACATGCTCGAGGAAGGCCTCGCGCCCGATCTCGGCCCGCTTGATCCCCTGGCTCTCGAGGTTGCGCTCGACCACCATCTGCGTCGCGATCCCGGCATGGTCGGTGCCGACGACCCACAGGGCATCCTTGCCGAGCATCCGCTCGCGCCGGGTCAGCACGTCCTGCAACGTGTTGTCGAGCGCATGGCCAATGTGCAGCGAGCCGGTGACGTTGGGCGGCGGCATGACGATCGTCCACGGCGTGGCGTCGGGCCGCTCGGGCCGGAACAGCCCGCGCGACTCCCAATGCGCATACCAGCGCTCCTCGATCGGCCTGGGGTCGAAGGTCTTGGGAAGCTCGCTCATGGAGTGCGCCGCCTAGCCGGGCAAGCAAGGCTGTTCAACCACGCCGCCGCCGTCACCCTCAACTTGTTTCAGGGTCCATTTCGGAGACCCCTCGCGCCCTTCAAATCAACGGATGCCGAAACAAGTTCAGCATGACGGATTACGGCCCGACGTCCTCGTCGCTGCTCTGCGGCTGCTCGATCTTGGTGGGCGGCCCCGGCGCCAGCTCCAGCGCCTTGGCGATATTCTCGTCCCAGCCGTAAATGTCGGGGCGGAACTGGATGCGCGCGCCGTCCCAGAAGGCCGTCTGGTACATCAGCCTCACCGGAATCTGTTGCGGCAGTTGGACGAAGCCCTGATCGTCCTTCTCCATCGCTTTCTGGAATTGCTCGAGGACGCCCTCCTGCTCGGCCAGCCCGGTCGCAAACTGAACGGCATTCTCGACCCGCACGCAGCCGTGGCTGCGGTGACGCTCGGTCTGGCCGAACAGCGCCTTGGCGGGCGTGTCGTGCAAATAGATCGCCTGGTCGTTCTGCAGGTCGAGCTTGACCAGCCCGAGGGAGTTCTTGGGCCCGGAGAGCTGGACATATTGCCCTTCCTTCATGACGAACTTGTTGTCGCTCAGCCACGCCTGGCTCTTCTTCGCCAGCTCCTTCTCGCCGATCCCTTTGGGCACGGTCCAGGTCGGCTTTGCGACGAGGCGGTAGAGCGGCGATTGCAGCTGTGGCGTGGGCTTGTCTGATTCGCCGGCGACGACCTTGCGACGGTCGACATGCTGGCCGTCGCGCCAGTAGTCGAGCGTGGTTGCGGCGGTGTTGACGTCGATCCGCGTCTTGGGCGGATCGCGCTGCAGCCACCGGAGCCGCTCCATCGCGACGGCAAGCTGCCGGGCGCGAGCGGCCGGGCCCGTGCTTAGCGCCTCGATCGTCTCCTTGCCCAGCACGCCGTCCGGCTTGGTGCCCGAGTCCGCCTGGAATTGCTTCACGGCCGCAACAAGCGCGGGAGTATAGGTCGTCGGGACCGCGGCCTGGGCTTGGCTAGATCCCTGCGGCGGCGGGGGATCGCCCGACGGAAGATAGCCGCCTGAGCGAAGCACTGCGACAATCGCGGGAATGCGGGCATCACGGGCGCCGGGCTTGATTGGGCGGTCGGTAGGGATCGGCTGCTGCCCGGACTGGCCGGCAAGCTGGGCGTAATGAATGAACGCCTGGCTCAGCGCCTTATATTCGTCGGTCTGCGGCGCAAGCGAGTTGAACCACTCACCGACATTGTGGTTCTGCAGCGCCTGCTGCAGCCCTGCCCGAACGTCGGTCTTGGCGCGCGGGATCGTGTAGACCTCGAACAGCTTGTTGGGATCCGAATAGCCGTTGGCCAGCGCCGAGGCATATTTGAGCGCGGCCTGGGCCAGCGCCGCGCCGTTCTCGCCGCCTTTCAGGAACAGCTCGGGCTTGAGGCCGTGCGCGGGGGCCTGCGCGATCGCCTCGCGGATCTGCTTCTCGGCGCTACGGTCGACCGTGATGCCGGACGCGTCCGCGGTAGCGGACGCGCTGTCGTTAGAGGGATTGCCCTGCGAGCAGGCCGCGAGGGAGGTGGTGCACAGGGCGAGGGCCAGGGCCGCGCCGATCCAATTTTTGTTACGCATGGACGGCACTAACGGACGTAACCGGCAAGTTGTTGCGTCAGTCCTCCTGGAGATTGGGGTCGCGCAGCCCCTGCCCGATCGTAGCGCGGGCCGTGTCGGCCTCGCTGCTGGTCACCGGATAGGCGCAATAATCGGCGGCGTAGAAGGCGGCCGGGCGGTGGTTCCCGGACAGGCCGACGCCGCCGAACGGAGCGCTGGACGGAGCGCCGTTGGTCGGCTTGTTCCAGTTGATCACGCCGGCGCGGACGTTGGCCCAGAATTTGTCGTACAGCTCGGGGCTGCCGCCGACGAGGCTCGCGGCGAGCCCGAACCGGGAGTTGTTGGCCTCATCGATCGCGGCGTCGAAATCCGTGACTCGGACGACCTGCAGCACCGGACCGAAAATTTCTTCGTCGGGCCGGCTCTTGACCCCGGTCACGTCGATCAGGGCGGGGGTCAGATAGGGCCGTTCCGCGAACGGACGATCGAGCCGGCGCAACGCCTTGCCGCCCTTCATCATCAGCTCGAGCCATTGCTCCTGCACATGGTCGGCCGCGGCGCCGTCGATCACCGGGCCCATGAACGGCTGCGGGTCGGCGAACGGATGGTCGACGATGATCCGGTCGATCTGCCGCAGGACGCAGTCGAGCAGCTCGCCTTCCTTGCCGTCCTCGACGATCAGCCGGCGCGCCGCGGTGCAGCGCTGGCCGGCCGAGAGATAGGCCGACTGGACCGCGATCGTCGCCGCCGCCTCGACGTCCTTCGCCTGCCAGACGACCAGCGGATTGTTGCCGCCGAGCTCGAGCGCGAGGATCTTGTGCGGGGCTTCAGCGAACTGGCGATGGAGCGACATGCCGGCGCGTGCCGAGCCGGTGAACAGCAGTCCGTCGATCCCGCTCTCGGCGGCCAGCGCCTTGCCCTGCTCGGGACCGCCGATCAGCAGCCGCACTGCCCCTTCCGGGATGCCGGCCTGGTGGAAGCAGTTGACCAGCATCGCGCCGACTGCCGGGGTTTTCTCCGACGGCTTGAACACCACCGCATTGCCGGCGATGAGCGCCGGGACGATGTGGCCGTTGGGGAGATGCGCCGGGAAATTGTACGGGCCGAGCACCGCGAGCACGCCGTGCGGCTTGTGGCGAACCGCGATGCGGTTGCCGAGCGCCGCCTCGAGCTTCCGCTGCGGCGTTCGCTCGGCGTAAGCGTCGATCGAAATCTCGACCTTGTTGACGACCGATGCGACCTCGGTCCGCGCCTCCCACAACGGCTTGCCGGTCTCCTTCGAGATCAGCTCGGCGAATTCCTGCTCGCGCTTGCGGACGACGTTGGCGAAGCGCCGCAGCGCCTCGATCCGGTAGGCGACCGAATGCGCCGCCCAGGCGCCCCACGCAGCGCGCGCAGCTGCCACCTCGGCGGCCGCATCGCCGACCGGGCCCGACCACACTTCCTCGTCCGTCGCCGGGTCGATCGAAACGAGCGTCGTCGCCATGGCCGGGGCCTTTACGCTCGGTTCCGTCTCGTCAACCTTGCGGTGCATCGACACTCATCGCCTCGCCCATCCGGCGGATGGCTGTAACCTTGTCCTCGAACGGCCGCCAGTCGTCGTGTTCCGTGATCGCCGTCCAGATAGCCTCGACCTCGTCGATATGCATCGAGCAGGGCTCGGCGTCGGACCAATATGGATGCGTCAGCGGCCGTTCGCGACCTTCGAGGGCCTTGGCGAGCGCCCGGAACGGCTCCGTCGGATATTTGTCCGCGCCGGGGTCGCGGCCGCCGCGCCAGTCGAAGAAGATGCGGTCGATCGGCGCCTCCTTCGTCGCCAGCGCCGCAATCAGCGCCGTGGCGACGGCGCGGTCGAGGCCGACGCCGAGCCGGCGCAGCATCGCCTCGACCAGCGCGTCCTCGAACCGGGCGCTCCAGCCGGCGAGCAGCTCCGACAGCGGCGGTGCTTCAGTGACCAGCGACAGACACCCGGCCAATTGCGCAAGGTCCCAATGGATCGCCTCCGGCTGGCGGCCGAAGGCATAAAGCCCGTAATGGTCGAAATACGCAGCGGTGAAGTCCGGGTCCCAGGTCGGCGTGAAGCGCCACGGACCGTAATCGAAGCTCTCGCCCGTGAGGTTGATATTGTCGCTGTTGAGCACGCCGTGAACGAAGCCGGCGGCGAGATAGGAAGCGGCGAGGGTCGCGGTCGCCCGGCCGGCCAGATCGAACAGCCGCAGCGCATTCTCCCGGTCGTCCGCCCCCGGCGGCTCGGAGTAGAGCTGCTCGAGGCAGTAGCGCGTCAGCTTCCGGATGTTGTCGGCCTCGCCGAAAAAGGCGAGCCGCTGGAAGGTGCCGATGCGGATGTGGCCGTGGCTGAGCCGGGTCAGCACCGCCGAGCGGGTCGGCGAGGGCTCGTCGCCGCGCTCCAGCGCCTCGCC
>DASRAY010000086.1:0-3761 GCA_035637935.1 Sphingomicrobium sp. | reverse complement strand
CGCCGCGCGCGCCAACATCGACAAGCGCAAGGCCGACGGAAAGCCGGAAAGCAATGGCGCCGAGGTGGTCGAGCTGCTCGATCTCTACAACATCCTCGACACCGCACGGTCGGGGGACGTGAAGACCGCCCGAAGGCTGTTCGCCGCCCGGTCGCAATGGCTCAGCGCCTCGCTCGGCAGCGTCATGGAAACGAACCGGCGGCTGCGCGATGGCGCCGCGCCGGAGGAGCTCATCGGCAGCCTGGCAAAATCGCCTGAGGATCTGTGGAAGGATCGTGTCGAATCGACCCGCGCCGAGCTGCTCGCCAAGGACAAGGACAACAAGACCTTGTTCAGCCTGGTCCCCGCCGAACGATCGCAGAAACTCTACGCAGCGGTGGCCCGGAACGTCTGGCGCACCGACAAGTCGAAGATCATCCTCGTCAGCAAGAAGGCAGATCCGTCCAAAAACCGGATGGAGATCATGTACGTCGGGATGACCGATCCCGTCGTGGCGATGGACGCCTACCTCCTGCACGCCGCGCTGATCGCGCGGTCGCGGGGCCACCAGGGCTTTGTCTTCATGCCCTACATCAGCGGCAATCTGATCGCCGGATCGTTCCGCAGCGGCAACCGCGGCGACCGCGGCTTCCCGCCCGAGCTGTTCATCGACGCGAACGAGGTCATCGCCGACCTCGGCCGGATCATTCCGGAGCCGGTGGGCTCCTGATTACTCCGCGGCCTCGGCCGGCGCAGGATCGCGATAGGCCAGCACCGGCTTGCGCGCCGCGAGCGTTTCGTCGAGCCGGCGCCGCGGGGCGTGGACCGGCGCGGCCTTGAGGTCCTGGTCGCCGGCTCGGGCCCGCTCGGCGATCGCGCGCACCGCCAGGATGAACTGGTCGAGGCTCGCCTTCGACTCGGTCTCGGTCGGCTCGACCAGCATCGCGCCGTGGACGACCAGCGGGAAATACATGGTCATCGGGTGGAAGCCCTCGTCGATCAGCGCCTTGGCGAGGTCGATGGTGCTTAAGCCTCCGGCGAAGCCTTTGTCGGAGAAGATCGCCTCGTGCATGCACGGCCCGCTCTTGCCGAACGGCGCGTCGAGCACGTCCTCGAGGCTCCGCAAAATATAATTGGCGTTGAGCACGCTGTCCTCGGCGACCTGCTTCAACCCGTCGGCGCCGTGGCTCAGGATGTAGGCCAGGGCCCGAGTGAACATGCCCATCTGGCCGTGGAAGGCGACCATCCGCCCGAACGCTCCGGGATGCTCGTCGGCGGCCTGCTCCTCCTCGACGATCTTGTACGAGCCATCCGAATATTTGGCGACGAACGGCAGCGGCCCGTAGGGCGCGAGCGCTTCGGACAGCACCACCGGCCCCGAGCCCGGCCCGCCCCCGCCGTGCGGGGTCGAGAAGGTCTTGTGCAAATTGATGTGCATCGCATCGATGCCGAGGTCGCCGGGGCGGACCTTGCCGACGATCGCGTTGAAATTGGCACCGTCGCAATAGACGAACGCGCCGGCGGCATGGACCGCGTCGCTGATCGCCTTCATCTCCGGCTCGAACAGGCCGCAGGTGTTGGGGTTGGTGATCATCACCGCGGCGACGTCCGGCCCGAGCCGATCCTTGAGCGCCGCGAGGTCGACCCGGCCGGCGGCGTTGGCCGGAATGTTCTCCACCCGGTAGCCGGCGAAGGCCGCGGTCGCCGGGTTGGTGCCGTGCGCGCTCTCCGGCACCAGCACCACGGCGCGCTTGTCGCCGCGGGCCTCGAGCGCGGCGCGAATGCACAGCAGGCCGCACAGCTCGCCGTGCGCCCCCGCCTTGGGGCTCATCGCCACGCCGTACATGCCGGTCAGGTCGAGCAGCCAGAAGGCGAGCTCATTGACCACCTGCAGCGCGCCCTGGACCGTCTCCTGCGGCTGCAGCGGGTGGACGTCGGCGAACCCCGGCAGCCGCGCGACCTTCTCGTTGAGGCGCGGGTTATGCTTCATCGTGCAGGAGCCGAGCGGGAACAGCCCGAGGTCGATCGCATAGTTCTGCCGGCTCAGGCGCGTGTAATGGCGCACCATCTCCGGCTCGCTCAGGCCCGGCAGGCCGATCGGCCGCGAGCGTTCGAGGCCGGCGAGTCTCGCTCCTCCCCGGGACGGGGAGGTGGCAGCGCGAAGCGCTGACGGAGGGGGGTCGGAGCCCGGCACGACCCCCCCTCCACCATGCTGCGCATGGTCCCCCTCCCCGTTCCGGGGAGGATCGAAATCGACGCCGGTTCGCTCGCTCGTCCCGATCTCGAAGATCAAAGGCTCCTCCAGCATCAGCGCGCGGTTGCCGGTCACGGTCTGCGCTTCGCCCTGCTCGTTCGCCGGCGTCGTCGGCCGCCAGCCCGAAGGATTGACGGTCATTGGACCACCTCCTTCAGCGCCGCTTCCAGGGCGGCGATATCCTCATCGGTGACGGTCTCGGTGACCGCGATCACCAGGCCGTTCCGCAGTTTGTCGACCCCCGGATAGAGCCGCCCGAGCGACACGCCGCCGAGCACGCCCTTGCCGACCATCGCATGGACCGCCGGCCGCGCCTCGACCGGCAAGTCCAGCGTGAATTCATTGAAGAAACTGTCATTGACCAGGCGCACCCCGGGAATGGCCGCCAGCCGGTCCGCAGCCTCGCATGCTCGTACGTGATTGAGCTCCGCCAGCTGGCGCAGCCCCCGCTCCCCCAACAACGTCAGATGCGCTGTGAACGCCAGCGCGCAAAGCACGGAGCTCGTGCAGATATTCGATGTCGCTTTCTCGCGGCGGATGTGCTGCTCGCGGGTCGACAGGGTCAACACGAAGCCGCGTTTCCCCGCGGCGTCGACGGTCTCGCCGGCCAGCCGCCCCGGCATCTGCCGGACATGTTTTTCGCGGCACGCGAACAGACCGACATAGGGCCCGCCGAACTGCAACCCGACGCCGATCGACTGGCCCTCGCCGACGACGATGTCCGCGCCCATCTCGCCCGGCGATTTGATTAGGCCGAGCGCGACCGGCTCGGTCACCACCGCGATCAGCAGCGCGCCCGCCGCATGCGCGGCCTCGGCAATCGGGGTCAGGTCGGCGATCCGCCCGAGGATGTCGGGATATTGCACCACCACCGCGCTGGTCTCGCCGTCGATGCCGCCGATCAGCCGTTCGGCGTCGGTCGCGGCGGTCAGCTCGGGCAGCGCCGTCGCCAGCGCATCTTCCGTAAACTTGGCCATCGTCTCGGCCACCCGGACGTAATGCGGGTGCACGCCCGACGAGATAATCGTCTTGTTTTTCCGGGTGATGCGGTGCGCCATGGAGATCGCTTCCCACATCGCGGTTGAGCCGTCGTACATCGACGCATTGGCCACCTCGCAGCCGAACAGCCGCGCGACCTGCGACTGGAACTCGAACATCATCTGCAGCGTGCCCTGCGCGATCTCGGGCTGGTAGGGCGTGTAGCTGGTCAGGAACTCGCCGCGCTGGATGATATGGTCGACGCTCGCCGGGATATGGTGCCGGTAGGCGCCGCAGCCGAGGAAGAACGGCCCGTCGCCCGCGACCATGTTCCGGCGCGACAACTCGGTCATGTGCCGCTCAACCGCCAGCTCCGACGCGTGCGGCGGCAGGCCGTGGATCGGCCCCTGCAGCCGCGCCTCCTCCGGCACGTCGCGGAACAGATCGTCGATCGAACTCGCGCCGACCATCCGCAGCATCGCGCTGCGATCGGCTTCGGATAGGGGCAGGTAACGCACTAAGCAGGTTTCCTCATGATGAAGCGGAGGCG
>DASRAY010000085.1:0-6780 GCA_035637935.1 Sphingomicrobium sp. | reverse complement strand
GGCAACCTCGGTTGCCGGTGCTCTTTTCTTTCCGCTCTCCGGGCGAAGGGCGGAGGGGCCGCACCGAGTCGCACACAGGCTTATCCACAGCTGCATCCCCAACTATCTGATGCGCCCGCGCATTTAGGGCTGGAACAACCGTGCGGCTCGAGTATTGTGACTGCGTGCTCTGGATCCTTCGGGAGCCAAAGCATGGTGCCCCGGCAGGGTCAAACCTGCCGGGGCTACTGCTATGTGGGGTTCGTGAATCGTCATCCTGAACTTGTTTCAGGATCCATGCTCGAGACCCTGCGACGTTCATCGAAATGGATGCTGAAACAAGTTCAGCATGACGGTTAGAGAGCCTCAGGTCTCGCCTCCCCCAGCCGCAGACGCTTCGACCGATCCGCCAGTGGATATTTGTTGCCGTTGGCGCAGTTGAACAGCAGCACGCGCTCGTCGGGGCCGACCAACCCGGCGGCAAGCGCCTTGCGCCACGCCGCGAGCACCGCGCCGCCCTCCGGGCAGAACAGGAAGCCGTCGTCGCGCGCCGCGTCCGCGACCGCCTGCAGGATCGCGTCTTCGGACACCGCGAGCGCCGCGCCGCCGCTGTCGCGCACCGCGCGCAGGATCAAGAAATCGCCGACCGCCCTGGGCACTCGGATCCCGGTCGCGACCGTCGCCGCATGCTCCCACCGCTCGGCGAACTCGTCACCGCGTTCGAACGCCCGGACGATCGGCGCGCAGCCCTCGGCTTGGACCGCGTACATTCGCGGCCGCTGCGAGCCGATGAGGCCCACCGCCTCCAATTCGTCGAACGCCTTCCACATCCCGATCAACCCGGTGCCGCCGCCAGTCGGGTAGAAGATCGCTTGCGGCAGCTCCCAGCCGAGCTGCTCGGCGAGCTCGAGCCCCATCACTTTCTTGCCCTCGAGCCGGTACGGCTCCTTCAGCGTCGAGCAGTCGAACCACAGGCCCTCGGCCGCGCCCTGGCCGACCAGCGCGCCGCACTCGTCGATCTGGCCGTCGGCGACATAGACCCGCGCACCGTAGGCCGCGGATTCGGTGACGTTGATCTCGGGCGTTTCGGCCGGGCAGATGACGATCGTCTCGATCCCCGCCCGGGCGCCGTAAGCGGCGAGCGCGGCACCGGCATTGCCGTTGGTCGGCATCGCGATCCGCTCGATCCCGAACTCCCTGGCCATGGTCACCGCCATCGCCAGCCCGCGCGCCTTGAACGAGCCGGTCGGCAAGCGCCCTTCGTCCTTGACCAGCAGGTTCGCTCCGCCGGTCTTGCGCAGCGGGACAATCGGCGTCTCCGGCTCGCCGAGGCTGACCGGGTCGCCGTCATGGGACAGCAGCTCGCGCCACTTCCACATGCCGGGCTCGCGCTCCGCGAGGCTGTCGCGGGTCAGCGTCCGCTTCGCCGCTTCGAGGTCATATCGGACGAGCAGCGGTTTCCCGGCGCGGGACAGGTTGTGGATCCGACCGGCCGCGTAGCATTCGCCGGTCAGCGAGCATTCGAGATGGGTGACGAGGCTCATCAGCAGCGCGTGTCCTCGAGGTGGCTGCGTTCGACCTGCAGCGTGCAATGCTCGATCCGGAAGCGGTCGTGGAGCATGCGCCGCGCCGCCCGCAGCAGCGCGTCGGTCGAGTCCACCCCCGGCGCGACGAGGTGCGCGGTCAGCGCCGTCTCGGTCGTGCTCAGCGGCCAGACGTGAAGGTCGTGCACCGTCTCGACCCCGTCCAATTGCTCAAGCTCGGCTTCGACCACGTCGACGTCGATGCCGCTCGGCACGCCGGCGAGCGACATCCACACCGACTCCTTGAGCAGGCCGACGCCGCTCCACAGGATGATCACGGCGACGGCCAGGCTCATCACCGGGTCGACCCAGCGCTGGCCGGTCCACAGGATGACGAGGCCGGCGAAGACCACCGCGGCCGAGACCGCCGCGTCCGCTGCCATGTGCAGATAAGCGCCGCGGATGTTGATGTCGTGTTCGCGCCCGCGCGCGAACAGCAGCGCGGTCATGCCGTTGATCAGGATTCCGACCCCGGCCACGATCATCACCGTCTCGCCCTGGGTCGAGGACGGATGGAACAGCCGGCGGATGGCCTCGGCGCCGATCGCTCCGACGGCGATCAGCAGGAACAGCGAATTGGCGAGCGCGGCGAGGATCGGGGCTTTCTTGAGCCCGTAGGTGAAGCGCGGCGAGGGCGCGCGGCGAGCCATGATCGCTCCGGACCAGGCGACGATCAGGCCGAGCACGTCCGACAGGTTGTGCCCCGCGTCGGCGAGCAATGACATCGAATTGGCGATGAAGCCGTAGACCGTCTCGACCGCGACGAAGCCGAGGTTGAGCGCGATGCCGATCGCGAACGCCCGGCCGAAATCGACCGGCGCGTGGGGATGCTGGTGATCGTGGCCGGCGCCCATGCCCGCGCCCTAGCCGAGAGAGTCCGCGGAGTTCAAACCACAGTATATCATCCGGCGGCGGGCCATTCGTCGAGCGTGAACGGCGTTTCATCCAATCGTCACCTTGCGATAATATAACATTCGCTTTAGCGCACCCGAACCTCCACAAGTCCGGGTTCCCCGTGAAAAGCCTTTTCCCTCTCGCTGCGATTGCAGCCGCACTGCCCGTTTCGCCCATCGCCGCGCAGGCCGCACCGGCTGAGCGGCCCGCCGCGAGCGGCGAGGATTCGACCGGCGGAGCCGCCGACCCGACCCCCGGCAATGCCGCGGCCGCCCACCCCGATGAGGACAATGCGATCGTCGTCACCGGCACCCGCCGCCCGGCGGGTGACGTGCTCGGCGCGGTCTCGGTGATCGACAAACAGCAGCTGGCGAGCGACATCCGGCCGAGCATCGGCGAGACCCTTGCCCAGCAGCCGGGAGTCACGGCCTCGAGCTTCGGACCGACCGCCTCGCGCCCGATCCTGCGCGGCCTCCAGGGTGAGCGCGTGCGCATCCTCGCCGACGGCATCGGTACGCTCGACCTGTCCTCCTCCGATCCCGATCACGAGGTGACGATCAATGCGCTGACCGCCGAGCGCATCGAGGTGCTGCGCGGCCCGTCGGCGCTGCTGTTCGGGTCGTCAGCGATCGGCGGCGTGGTCAACGTGATCGACACGCGCATCCCGCGCCACGTGCCGGACCGGCCAGTCGCGGTCGACGGCCTGGTGCAATATGGCTCGGCCGCGACCGAGCGGTCGGGCAGCGCTTCCGTCGACGTTCCGCTCGGCGGCAATTTCGTCGTCCACGCCGACGGCGCTTACTCGCAATATGACGATCTTCGGATCGGCGGCCATGTCCTGTCAAAGGACTTGCGAGAGCAGGCGCTGGCCAGCCCCGATCCGGACATCCGGGCACTCGCCGACCTCAAGGGCAAGCTGCCCAACACCGCTGGCCGCACTGGAGACGTGGCCGGCGGCGTCGCTTATGTCGACGGCGACCTCAACGTCGGCGTTTCGGTCAGCCATCACACCTTCCGCTACGGCGTGCCGGTCCGCTACTCGCTCGATCCCGGCGAGGAGGCCGAAACGCCGACGCTCGACGGCCGTCAGACCCGCGCCGACGCCCGGGTCAACGTGCCCATCGGCGGCTTCCTCAAGACGTTCGAATTCCGCGGCGGCATTTCCAAATATCATCACGACGAGCTCAACCCCGAAGGCGACGTCGATTCGACCTTCCGCATCCGCGGCGGCGAGATGCGCGCGGATCTCGTCCAGACCGAGCGTGGCGGCTGGGGCGGCACGAGTGGCGTCCAGTACCTCAAGACCAACATCAAGCTCGCCGGGGACGAGAAATATTTGCCCGACAGCAGCAACGAACAGCTTGGGCTGTTCACGCTGCAGTCCCTGGTCCGCGGCCCGCTCCGAGTGGAAGCCGGCCTGCGCGTCGAATCCGCCCATCTCGACGCCGATGCCGACCCGCAGATCGCCGCCAACGGCGGAATCATCGGCGCCGTGCCGCTGTCGGCGCACTTCACTCCGATCTCAGCCTCGCTCGGCGCGAACTACGACGTGACCGGCGACTGGAAGGTCGGGCTGTCGGTGTCGCACAACGAGCGCTCGCCGGCGATCGATGAGCTATTTTCCAACGGGCCGCACGGCGGTAGCGCGACCTTCAATCTCGGCGATTCCGATCTCAAGAAGGAAGCGAGCAACGGGATCGAGCTCAGCGTCCACCACACCACCGGCCCGATCCACCTCCAGGGCAGTATCTATTACAGCCGTTTCTCGAACTTCATTTTCCAGGCGCCGACCGGCGAAATCCGCGACAGCCTTCCGGTCTACTCCTACCGCCAGGGCGAGGCGAACTATTACGGCTTCGAGCTGCAAAGCGATGCGAAGTTCGGCCGCGCGCTCGGCGTCGACTGGCGCGGCGAGCTGGTCATTGACGGAGTCCGCGCGACCATCCGCCATTTCGGCCCGGCGCCGCTCATCCCGCCGCTGCGTGTCATTAGCGCGCTGACCGGATCGCGCGGCCAGGTCGACGGCCGGATCGAGGTCGAGCGCGATTTCGCCCACAAGCGCACGGCTCCGGTCGAAACCGACACCGACGCCTTCACCCTGGTCAACGCCTCGCTCGACTATCACCCGTTCGCGGCCAACCCCGAGCTGACGCTGTCGCTCCAGGGCAACAACCTGCTCGACGTGACCGCCCGCCGCTCGACCAGCATCCTCAAGGACTATGCCCCGCTCGCCGGCCGCGACATCCGCTTGAGCGCGCGCATCAGCTTCTAGCAGCGCGCCGCCTTACAGGTCCCGCAGGCGCGGCAGCCGTCAATCGCGTTTCCAGTGCGCGACCCAGGCCGCTCCTCTGCCCGGACGATAGAGGAACAGGTCGCTCTTGCGATCGCCGTCATAGTCGAACGGCACGATCTGATCGGCGCTGCTCAAAAGGTCGTAGCCGGCGATGCCGTTGGGTGCGGCCGATCCGTTGTCGCCGACCGCATGCACCGCCGTGAACGTGCCGTCGCCGTTCGAGCGCGCCACGAACACCGCACCCGCGCCGGGGCGGTAGAGCACCAGGTCCTGCTTGCCGTCCCCGTTATAGTCGAACGGGATGACCCGGTCGTTTGCCGCGCGCAGGTCGTACCCGGCAATTCCGGAACCCGGAGCGCCTTGCGCATAAACGGCGGTGAACGACCCGTTGCCGTTCGAGCGCGCGATAAAGATTGCTCCGGTGCCCGGCCGGTAAAGTGCCAGGTCCTGTTTGCGATCGCCGTTGTAGTCAAACGCGAACACTACATCGTTCGACGAGCGCAGGTCGTAGCCGGCGATGCCGTTGCCCGGGTCGCCCTGCGCATAGGTGGCGGTAAAAGTGCCGTTGCCGTTCGAGTGCGCAACGAACGCGGCGCCGGAACCCGGACGATAGAGCAGAAGGTCATCCTTGCCATCGCCGTCATAATCGAACGCCAGGATGCGGTCGCCGGGAGACCGCAAGTCGTAACCGGCGATCCCGTTGCCCGGATCGCCTTGCGCGTAAGTCGCGGTGAACGTTCCGTCGCCATTGGAATGAGCGACAAACACCGCCCCCGATCCGGGGCGATAGAGCAGCAGATCCTGCTTGCCGTCGCCGTCATAGTCAAAGGCCAGGGCCTGGTCGCGAGGCGAGCGCAGATCGTAGCCGGCGATGCCGCTGCCGGGATCGCCTTGCGCATAGACCGGGGTGAAAGTGCCATCGCCGTTGGAGCGTGCGACGAACGCAGCACCGGTGCCCGGGCGATACAGGAACAGGTCCTGCTTGCGGTCGCCGTTGAAGTCGAACGGGATGACTCGGTCGTTGGGCGAGTGCAGGTCGTAGCCGGCGATGCCGCTGCCGGGGTCCCCTTGCGCATAGACCGCGGTGAAGGTGCCGGCGCCGTTGGAGCGCGCAACGAACGCCGCGCCGGTGCCCGGGCGATACAGGAACAGGTCCTGCTTGCGGTCGCCGTTGAAGTCGAACGCGAAGACGCGATCGTTCGGCGAGTGCAAATCATAGCCGGCGATGCCGTTGCCGGGATCGCCTTGCTGATAAACGGCGGTGAAGGCGCCGGGCCCCTCGGGCTTGGCCCCATCCTTGCCGGATATCGGCGCAATCGGCTGCTCGGGTTTCTCCCGGTTCAAAAGATAATAAAGGCCGCCGACGACGGCGAGCGCGGCGAGGACGCCGAGCAGGATCCACAGCCACAGCAAGGATTTCTTTTCGACGGTCCCGACCGGCCCCAGCCTGGCGACCGTCGCCGGCCCTTCGACATGGTCGTTGTCGGGGTCGTTGACCGCGATCGCGCGCAGCCGGAACCGATATTCGCCCTCCGGCGCATCGGCCGGAAACCGGATCCTGACCACCGCCGTCTGGGTTTCGCCCGCGGCGAACGTCCGCTCACGGTCGCCGTCGATGCTGAACCATTCGCTCTTCGATCCAGCCGACACGACCACGCTCAGCCGGCCATCGCAGGTGTCGGGCGACGTGTTGGTGACGTTGTACGTCGCGGTCGCGGCCGCTGAGCGAGACGCGTCGACGGTCGTCGGACCGTCGGGAATTTCGAAGGTAGGCATGAATCGGCTCCCGCGCGCGATTCGGCGCGCAAGACCTAACAGAGGTCCGCGACAACAGCCAACCCGCCGCGCTGCCTAGGCAGTACCCCCTCCCTTCCCGGGAGGGGGATAGGGGATTAGCCTCGCGCCATGCTCTACCTCGCCATCAAAGCCGCCCTCTCGGGCATCATCATCGCGATCGTTTCTGAGGTCGCCAAGCGCTACCCCGGGTTCGGGGCGCTGATCGCCTCGCTGCCGTTGGTGTCGCTGCTCGGG
>DASRAY010000084.1:0-29804 GCA_035637935.1 Sphingomicrobium sp. | reverse complement strand
CTTTGCCCTTGAGCTGTTCGCGCGAAAGCGACGCGCTGTTGAACCATGGACCCAGGCCGTCGAGCGGCGGCAGCTCGCCTTCGACCGGGAGCACCAGTTCGCCCATCGCATTGGTTCGGGCGCGGGTCTCGCCCATCTGCTGGCTGAGCCCAAGCTTGCGCGCGAGGCCGGACTCTAGGCCGGCGGTTTGCGCGCTCGACAGTTTCGACAGCACGCGCGTGTCGAGTCCCAGGGCGATCGCGCCGACGCCGATGAGCACCAGCACACCCAGCACCTGGCGGATGCGTTCGCTTGCGCCGAGCGATTTCTTCATTCGCGCGAACACCTTGCCGCCGACCAGCAAAGCAAGGGCCAGCGAGGTCGCTGCGCCCAGTGCATAAGCGAGGAGCAATAGCGTCGTGCTCGCGCTCGCGCCCTTGAGCGCGGCCGCGGTGAAGATAATGCCAAGGATCGGACCGGCGCATGGTGCCCACAGGAGGCCCGTCGCGATGCCGAGCACGGCCGACGACCAGATGCTGTCCTGCTGCCCCCGCCGCTCGGACAGGCGCGAGCCGAGCGCGACGAGCGGCCGGGTCAGCCGGTCGGACACGCCGGGGAAGACGAGCGCGATCCCGAACAGGCCGAGCAGCGCCAGCGCCGCCCAGCGGCCGATCGCGTTGGCCTGCACCGCCCAGCCGCCGCCGACCGCGGCGAGGGTCGCGACCAGCGCGAAGGTCGCCGCCATCCCGCCGAGCAGCGGCAGGGTCGAGCGGGCGAAGCTGCGGTCGGCGCGGGCGAAAACGAACGGCAGCACCGGCAGGATGCATGGGGAAAGGATGGTCAGGATGCCGCCGAAATAAGCGAGGAGGATGAACAGCATTGGGCCTCTCTGGCCCGGCTATTCATGTCCAGGCCAATACCTTTTGGTTATTGGACTGCGCCATTCAACCGTGAGCAGAAACGTCCGATGAACGACAGACGCACATTCTTGGCAATGGCGGGAGCGGCCGGCGCGAGCCTGCTGCTGTTCGGCCGGTCGCGCTCGAGCGCCGCGGGGATGAGGTTCGCGGTCAACCGCGCACCGGCCGAGTGGCGGCGGCTGCTCGGCGACCAGCGCTATCACATCCTGCGCGAAGCCGGCACCGAGCCGCCGTTCACCAGCCCGCTGCTGAAGGAGCATCGCCGCGGCACCTTCAGCTGCGCCGGCTGCGCCCTGCCGCTGTTCAGCTCGGCGACCAAGTTCGAGAGCGGGACCGGCTGGCCGAGTTTCTGGAAGGCGCTGCCGGGAACGATCGTGACCGAGAGCGACCGCAGCCTGCTGATGCTCCGCACCGAGGTCTTGTGCCGGCGCTGCGGCGGGCATCTCGGCCATGTGTTCGACGACGGGCCGCGGCCGACCGGCCTGCGCTATTGCATGAACGGGCTGGCGCTGCGCTTCCGCCCGGCGTGAGTCAGGCGACGATGCGCAATTTCCCGCGCTTGCCCGGCGCCTCGTAGCAGACCTTGCCGAGCTCCTGCTGGAGCTGCGCCAGCTGCTTTTCCTTGGCCTCGCGGTCGGCTTCGGCATAGCGCCGCTCGCACTCCGCCTCGGCCTCGGTCTGGTCGCGGAAGTAAGTGATGGTGATGCGGTGCCCGAACACCTCGTCGCCGCGCAGCTTGAGTTCGGCCTCGCTGCCTTCGGGCAGGGCATCGCGCAAGGCGCTGAGGCTGGCGATCAGCTCATCCAGCGACCCGTGGTCCCTGACGTCGACGATCTCTTTGACTCGTCTGCTCATTCGTGACCCTCCCCGGCCCCGGGGCGTTTTATCTTCGGCGCGAATCCCCGCGCAATGCAGATCGGAACTTTATCCCCGGGAAATTGCGCTGGTGTGAATCATGTGGAAATCCAAGAGTCAGGAAATGCCCTCGAAAGCGATCGTCGAACTCACGGCCGGCTCTCTCCGACTGGTGCTAAGCCCTTCAATCGGCGGTAGTATTTCAGCATTCGAATGGATCGGCGAGGATGGCGCGCGGGGGATATTGCGCCACTGCAACAGCAGTCCGGAAAATGTGCTCGATGCGGCCAGCTTCCCGCTCGTGCCCTACGTCAACCGGATCCGCGGCGGCCGCTTCACCTTTCGCGGCCGCGAGGTGCGGCTCGCGCCGAACATGGCCGGGGACCCGAGCCCGCTTCACGGCCAGGGCTGGCTCAATCCCTGGGCGGTCGAGGAGGCGAGCGAGCGGCGCGCGGTGCTCGGCTTCCGCCACGACCCCGGCGAATGGCCGTGGGCCTATGCGGCGCGGCAGGAGTTCGCGCTCGACGAGCGCGGGCTCTCGATCGGCCTCACCGGCCGCAACACCGGCGCCGAGCCGATGCCGTGCGGGCTCGGCCAGCACCCCTATTTCCAGTGCGGGCCGGAAACCGAGCTCGACACTCGGGTGACCCATGCCTGGACGGTCGACGAACAGGTGCTGCCGGTCGACCGGGTCGTCGCCGACGGACGCTACGACCTCCGCGAGCGGCGGGTGTGCGGCCAGGGCCTCGACAACGGCTTCGACGGCTGGAACGGCGAGGCCCGGCTGACCGACCCGGGCTGGCCCTACGAGCTCACTTTGTCGTCGCCGCAAGGACGCTTCTTCCAGCTTTACTCGCCCGACGCCGGCGGGATTTTCGTCGCCGAGCCGGTGACCCACGCCAATGCCGCGCTCAACGCCCCGGAGGCGGAGTGGGCCGAGCTCGGGCTGCGCGTGCTCGGGCCGGGCGAGGCGATGCGCCTCGACCTGCGGCTCGAGGTGACTCCGAAATAGCCCGCCGTTCAGGTTGAAGCCTTGGAATTGGCCTTATATAGGCCGCACTCCCGTCAGCGGGGGCCGCAGCCGGAGACGTGGGTGAGTGGCTGAAACCAGCGGTTTGCTAAACCGCCGTACGGGGGATTCCCGTACCGAGGGTTCGAATCCCTCCGTCTCCGCCAGCGCTCAACGCGCGGCCACGTCGACGCGGATGATGGTGCCGGCAGCGAAGGCGCGGGCGGCCGCGGCAAGGTCGGCGGGGGTGATCGCCTCGAGTTGCGCGCGAAGCTCGGCGTGCGGGCGGAGGCCGCCGGTCTCGACGAACTCGCGGGCGAGCTTGGCCGTCCATTCCTCGTTGCTTTGCGCCGCCGTCAGGTCGCGGCCGAGCAAATGGTTGCGCGCCGCGTCAGTCTCGGCGGCGGTCGGCGGCTCGGTCGCAAGTCGCGCGAGTTGGGCGCGGAGCTCGCCCTCCATCGCGTCCGCCTTGTCGGGGTCGACGCCGGTGGCGATCGTCGCCCAGCTGCGCACCCCGTCGGTCCGGAGCAGGCTGTAAATGTGATAGACGAGGCCTTTGTCGCGGATCGCGTTATTGCCGAGGCGGCCCGCGTAGTCGTGGGTCAGCACGTAGAGCAGCATGCGCCAGACCAGCGCCTCGCGCGTGCCCGGCGGCGGGGCTTGGACGACATAGCCGAGGCCGCCCTGCGCGAGCGGCTTGGCGATGCGCTGGCGGATGAGGCCGCGCGAGGCCGAACGGGTGGTGGCGCCAGTGAGCTTGGCCGGCTCAATGTGCCCGAAGGCTTGTTCGAGCGCGTCCAGCGCCTGTTGCGGGGCGACATTTCCGCTGACGATCACGGCCAGCGGCGCCGGCTGAGCGGGATGACGGACGATCCGGGCCAGGATCAGTTGCTCGAGTCGGGTCGCCGCGTCGCTGCTCGGCGCCGGCACTGCCGCGACCGCTTTGCGGGGGGCGGATGCGACTTCCGTGATCAGCGGAGGGAGCTCGGCGGACGTGCCGGAGCGGATGATCGCGTCCACGCCGGGGAGGTCGGCCGGCCGCGCGCCGCCCTCGACCGGCGCGGAGAGCAGGAGCTCGACGGTAACCGTGTCGGACAGCGGGTTCGGACGGATGATCGCCGGCAAACCGCCCGAAAGGCGGCGGAGCCGGGGCGCGCCTGCGCCGCCTGTAACGGGTGGGCTGCCGGCGCGGTCGGCGGCAGCCCGCGGCTCCTGCGGCATCGCCATGGAAACCGCCCACTCGCCGGGAGACATCCAGCCGACCGTCAGCGCCCCCGGATCCAGGTAGCTGGTTGCGACCCGCCGGACATCGGTTGCGGTCACAGCGGCAACCAGCCGCGGCATGTCGAGCAAAGCATCGAGCGCTCCGACCCCTTCGAAGAATGCGAGCTGGTGGGCGGCATCTTCGGTGGTCTGGACGTCCTCGGCGAGGGCGCGGGTCACCGCGGCCTTCGCTGCGGCGAGCCGCGATGGCGCGACGGGGCGATCACGAAGGATCGCGATCCGCTGCGCGATGGTGTGCTCGACCGCGGCCGGGTTGGCTTTCGCGGCGATCGAGCCGCCGATCATGAACAGGAAGGGGTCGCGGGCCGGCGGGAGCCAGGTCGCGATGTCGTCGGCGACGCCGAAAAGCAGGGAGCCATCCGCAGCTTTGGTCGTCGGCGCCCAGTCGGTCTGGCGCAGGTTCAGGCCCGAGCCGCCGGACAGCATTTCCTGCAGGACCATGAAGGCCGGGAAGTCGGGGCTGGACGCGGCCGGGGCTGGGAACGCGAGCTCGAAATATTGCCGGTCGACGAAGCCGCCCAGGCTGATGCGCCGAGCGCCGCGCTGCGGGGGCTCTGCAGTGAGGCTGGGCGCCGCAACCGGGCGCGCCGGGACGTCGGCGAAATCCCGGGCGGCCAGGGCTTTGGCCTCGGCCGGCACGAAGTCGCCGACGATCGCCAGGACCGCGTTCCCCGGCGCGTAATGGCTCGCATAATAAGCGCGCGCGTCGTCGATCGTCAGGCGCTCGACGTCGCTGACATAGCCGGCCATCGGGCTGCCGTAGGGATGGGCCTGGAGCGCGGTCCGGGTGACCGCTTCCTGAAGCACCGAGGCGGGGTCGTTTTCGTAGCTGTGCAATTCGGTGATGACCGCGCCCTTCTCGGCATCGATCGCCGCCGGGTCGATCACGACGCGCGCCATCCGGTCGGCCTCGATCCGCAGCAGGAGATCGAGCCGATCCGCGGGCATGGTCGCAAAGTAAGTGGTCTGGTCGAGCGCGGTGTAGCCGTGCCACTCGCCGCCCGAATCGTAGATAAGATCGGTCGCGCGCGCGTTCGGGAAATTCCGGCTGCCGCGGAACGCGAGATGCTCGAGGAAATGGGCGAGACCGGTCTTGCCGCTGACCTCGGCCGCCGAACCGCTCTGGTAAAGCATCTGGACGCTGACCAGCGGGAAGCTGTGGTCCTCGAGCAGGATCACGGTCAGGCCGTTGGGCAGGTGGCTGACCGACGCGCGGCGGAGGTCGAGCGTTGCGGATGCCGGCGCGGCAATTGCCAGCGCCGTCGCGGCGAGGAGAATGCGCGCCCACCTCATTACGCCAGTGCTATGATGTCCCGCTGGCCCGCGCTAGTCTGGTGCGATGGGGGCCGGCCACGTCTTGCATCGAGCGACAGGTGAGCGGCCACCGGTCGCGAGTAGCGGCGAGGGCATTTACCTGATCGACTCCGATGGCCGCCGCTACCTCGACGCGTGCGGCGGGGCGGCGGTGTCGTGCCTCGGCCACGGCGATGCGCGCGTGGCGGCGGCGATCGCCGAGCAAACCGCCAGGCTCGCTTATGCCCACACCGGATTTTTCACGACCGAGGCGGCTGAAGATCTGGCCGCGCTGATCGCGGAATCGTCGCCCGGCGCGCTCGACCGAGTGTGGTTCACCGGCAGCGGATCAGAAGCGGTCGAGGCCGCGCTGAAGCTCGCCCGGCAGTATCATCTCGAACGCGGCGATCCGGACCGCAGTCGGGTGATCGCTCGGCGCCTGAGCTATCACGGCAATACGCTTGGAGCGCTCGCCGCCGGCGGAAGCGAGTGGCGGCGCGCGCCTTACGCGCCGCTGCTGGTCGACGTTTCGCTGGTCGACCCATGCTTTCAATATCGTCTCGCTGAACCAGCCGAGAGAGCCGAGGATTATGGCCGCCGGGCGGCCGACTCGCTGGAGCTAGAAATCCAGCGGCTCGGTGCAGAAACGGTGATGGCATTCGTGGCCGAGACGGTGGTCGGAGCGACCGCCGGGGCCGTGCCGCCCGTAGCAGGCTATTTCAAGCGCATCCGCGAAGTCTGCGACCGTCACGGCGTCTTGCTGATCCTCGACGAAGTGATGTGCGGTTCGGGCCGAACCGGGACCTTTCTTTCGTGCGAACAGGACGACACCACTCCCGACATCGTCACTCTCGGAAAGGCCCTGGGAGGGGGTTACCAGCCGATCGGCGCGGTGGTTTGCACCAGAGAGATTTACGATGCCGTCGCGAGGGGTTCCGGCGCGCTGAAGCATGGCCAGACCTACAACGCGCATCCGATTGGTTGCGCTGCCGCGCTTCAGGTGCAGCGGATCATAGAGCGAGAAGGCCTGCTGGGACGGGTGCAGGTCGCTGGCGAGCGTCTTCGAGGCCTGCTGACGCAGCGCTTTGCCGACCATCGCAACATCGGGGATATCCGTGGGCGCGGACTCCTTCTGGCGATTGAGCTCGTCTCTGATCGAGAGAGCAAGGCACCGTTCGCGCCAGAACTTCGCCTTCACGAGCGCGCGAAGGCCGACGCCTTCGCCCGCGGCCTGCTGATCTATCCCGGCGGCGGCACGGCGGACGGGCGGGCCGGCGACCACATCCTGCTCGCGCCGCCCTACAATGTCACCGACGCTGAGATCGAAATGGTCGTCGACCTGCTTGCCGACACGCTCCACGCGGTCCTGCCGTCGTGAGCCGCGACCCGCGCTTCGACGTCCTGTTCGAGCCGGTGCGGATCGGGCCGGTCACCGCGCGCAACCGTTTCTACCAGGTGCCGCACTGCACCGGCATCGGCTGGACCCAACCCGAGACGCTCGCCCGGCTGCGCGGGATCAAGGCCGAAGGCGGCTGGGCGGTGGTCGCGACCGAGGAGACCGAAATCCACCCGAGCGCCGACTGCGAGCCGTTCCACGAAGGGCGCCTGTGGGACGACCGCGACATCCCGGCGATCGCGCTCATGGCCGACGCGGTCCACGAGCATGGCGCGCTGGCGGCGATCGAGATCATGCACCACGGCGGCTCGGTCGCGAACTGGGGAACGCGCCTGGCGCCGATGGCGCCGTCGCACCGGCCGATCATCTACAATTATCCGGTCCAGGCGCGGGCGATGGACAAGGAGGACATCCGCAACCTGCGCCAATGGCATCGCGCCGCCGCGCTCCGCTCCAGGAAAGCGGGCTTCGACATCGTCTACGTCTATGCGACGCACGATCTGTCGATCGCCCAGCAATTCCTCGAGCGGCGCAAGAACGACCGGACCGACGAATATGGCGGGAGCCTGGAGAATCGCGCGCGCCTGCTGCGCGAACTGATCGAAGATACCAAAGACGCGGTCGGCGACACGTGCGCGGTGGCGGTGCGCATCTGCGCCGACGAGCTGATCGGCGAGGCCGGGCTGAGCAGCGACGGCGAGGCGCGCGACGTCATCGCCATGCTCGCCGAACTGCCCGACCTGTGGGACGTCAACATCTCCAACTGGCCCAACGACAGCCAGACATCGCGCTTCGCCATTGAGGGGTATCAGGAAGAATATACGAGCTTCGTCAAACAGCTGACGTCGAAGCCCGTGGTCGGGGTCGGCCGCTTCACCTCTCCTGACATGATGGTGTCGCAAATCCGGCGCGGGATCCTCGACTTCATCGGCGCGGCGCGCCCGTCGATCGCCGATCCGTTCCTGCCGAAGAAGATCGAGGAAGGGCGAATCGACGAGATCCGCGAATGCATCGGCTGCAATATGTGCGTGTCGAGCGACTACACCTCGACCAACCTGCGCTGCACTCAGAACCCGACGATGGGCGAGGAATGGCGCCGCGGCTGGCATCCCGAAATCATCCCGCCGAAGAAGTCGGACGGCTCGGTGCTGGTGGTCGGCGCCGGGCCGGCGGGGCTCGAAGCGGCTCTGTCGGCGGCGCGACGCGGGTATGAGGTCCACCTCGCCGAAACCACCGGCAAGCTCGGCGGGCGAGTCACCCAGGAGAGCCGCCTGCCGGGCCTCGCCGAGTGGGCGCGGGTGCGCGACTGGCGGGTCACCCAGCTCCAGCGGATGCCGAACGTCTCCATCTACCGCGACAGTGCGCTCGAGGCCGAGCATGTGCTGGAGTTCGGCGCGCGCCACGTCGCGATCGCGACCGGGTCGGCCTGGCGGCGCGACGGGGTGGGCCGCGACAGCGGCTTTCCAGTGCCCGGATTCGATGCTGCCAACGTGTACACGCCCGACGACATCATGACCGGCCCGGATCCCGAAGGCGGTTCGGTGATCGTCTGGGACGATGATCATTATTACATGGGCGGAGTTCTCGCCGAGCTGTGCCGCTATACCGGCCGTGAGGTCACGATCGTCACGCCCGCGGCGATGGTTTCGTCCTGGACCGTCAACACGCTCGAAGCCCTGCCGATCGCCAAGCGCATCGCGCAATTCGGCATCAACGTCATCACTTACTCGAGCATCGTGGGGTGGGCCGACGGACGGGCTCAGCTCGTCAGCAATCTGACTGGGCAGACCACGGAGTTACTCGCGGATTCGTTGGTGACTGTGACGGCGCGGCTGCCCAACGATGATCTCTTCGAGCAATTGCGCGATCGCTGGGAGGAAGCCGGGATCGCCTCCGTCACGCGGATTGGCGACTGCTGGGCGCCGAGCACGATTCAACAAGCCGTCTATACCGGCCACAAATGGGCGCGCGAGCTCGACGAGACGCCGGAGCTGCTGGTCCCGCGCGAACTGCCGCTGGTGTCAGCGAAATGAAGCGGCTGGCGCTGCTCGCGCTGACGCTCGTCGCGGCGCAGGCCGACGCGCGGGCGCGCGATCTTGGCATCCCGTTCGAGGGCACGCCGGGCCCGCTCAATGCGATCACCGACGTTCCCGGAGTCGAGGTCGGGCAGGTGACGATGGTCGAAGGCCAGAACGTCCGGACGGGAGTCACGGTCGTGTTCCCGCGCGGCCATGCCGACAAGCGTCCGGTCTACGGCGGCTTTTTCGACCTCAACGGCAACGGCGAAATGACCGGCCGCGCCTATCTCGAGGATTTCGGGATCGTCCAGGGCCCGATCGGGATCAGCGACACCAACGCCGTCGGGCAGGTCTACGCCGGCATCCAGCAATGGAGCGCGCGGAAATTCGGCGAAGCGACCTGGCCGGTCGTGGCCGAGACGTGGAGCGGCTATTTGAGCGACATCGAGGGCTTCCACGTGACGGCCGAGAGTGCGCTGGCGGCGCTCGACGCGGCCAGGCCAGGCCCGGTCGAGGAAGGCAACGTCGGGGGCGGGACCGGCATGGTCTGCTTCGGCTTCAAGGGCGGCATCGGCACCGCATCGCGCGTCGTGTCGATCGACGGCAAAGCCCATACGGTCGGCGTGCTCGTCCAGTGCAACACCGGCGACCGCAAGGTGCTGCGGATCGCCGGCGCGCCGGTCGGCGCGGCATTGGCCAAGCGCTGGCTGCCCTGCTTCGACCCGAAGCTGGGCCGCGGCGGCAGCGGCCCGCTGAAGCCGTGCACGGCCGAAGGGCTCGCCGGCGAGCCGCCGCCGGACCAGGGCTCGATCGTCATCGTCGTCGCGACCGATGCACCGCTGATGCCGCTGCAGCTCAACCGGGTGGCGAAGCGCGCGGCGCTGGGCGTGGCCCGGCTCGGCTCCTACTCCGGCAATGGGTCGGGCGACCTGATCGTCAGCTTCTCGACCCGGCCGGCGGCAGTGAACCATGAGGAGCAGGACAAGCCGGACGCGATCGCGCCGATCGCCAATGTGCACATCGATCGGCTGTTCGAGGCGACGGTTCAGGCGACCGAGGAAGCGATCGTCAGTGCGCTGGTCGCCGCGCGCACGATGACGGGAGCCAACGGCGCGCGCTATTTCGGACTGCCGCACGACGAGCTTCGCGCGGTCCTCAAACGCTACAACCGGCTCGAGGAGCCTCGGAAATGACCGACCTGCCGCGGGTCACTTACTCGAACACCGGCGAGGATTTTTCGGGAGTCCACGCCCATCTCGACCAGGTCATTCCCGAGGTCGAAGCGCGGCTGCTCGGCAAGCCGCGGCCGGCGTTCGTCGGCGGACGCGACCGGCCGGAAGGCTCGGTGCTGGTCGCGCGCAGCCCGATCGACCGCGATCTCGTGCTCGGCGAATTCCCGCAGGCGGACGCTTCGCTGGTCGACGCGGCGGTCAAGGCCGCGCACACCGCCTTTCCCGCGTGGCGCGACCTAGGCTGGGCCAAGCGAGTCGCGATCCTCCGTGCCGGCGCCGACACCATCGAAGCGCGCAAATGGGACCTTGCGGTCGCCTGCCTGGTCGAGGTCGGCAAATCGCGGCTCGAGGCGGTCGGCGAGGTCGAGGAAGCGATCGACCTGATCCGCCATTATTGCGACGAGATGGAGCGCAGCGACGGCTTCCAGCAGGACCTGCCGGGCGCGTCCGCCGCCGAGCATTGCAGCGTCGTGTTGCGGCCCTACGGCGTGTTCGGGGTCATCGCCCCGTTCAATTTCCCGGTCGCACTGGCGGTCGGAATGGTTTCGGCCGCGCTGGTCGCCGGCAACACGGTCGTGTTCAAGCCGAGCGAAGCGGCCGGGCTGACCGGGCGCCTGGTCGTCGAGGCGCTGGTCGCGGGCGGCCTGCCTGACGGCGTGCTCAACCTGGTCCAGGGCGGCGAGGAGACCGGCAGAGCGATCGTCAACCATCCGCTCATCGACGGCCTCGCCTTCACCGGATCGAACGCCGTCGGAATGACCATGCTGCGCCACGCCGCTGCGGAGACCGCGATGCGCCCGGTGCTGTGCGAGATGGGCGGGAAGAATCCGGCCTTCGTAGCGGCCAGCGCCGACCTGGCGGTCGCGGCATCGGGGGTGGCGCGATCGGCGTTCGGGCTGTCCGGGCAGAAATGCAGCGCGGCTTCGAAAGCCTATGTCGCGCGCGCCATCCTCGACGACTTTCTCAACGCGCTCATTGAGACCAGCGGCAGGCTGGTGGTCGGCGACCCGCGCCGGCAGGACGTGTTCATGGGGCCGGTGATCGACGAGCCCGCGGCCGATCGGCTGGTCGCCGCGGCCGGAGAGGCCGCCCGCGCCGGAAGCGTCCTGCTTGGCGGACAGAAGCTGGCCGACGGGGCGTTCGCGCGCGGTCCCTACGTCCAGCCGACGGTCGTCGCGGGTCTGCCGAGCGATCACCGGATCAATCGCGACGAGCTGTTCGTGCCGTTCCTGAGCGTGCAGACGTTCGACGTGCTCGACGAAGCGATCGCGGACGCCAACCGCAGCGCCTTCGGCCTCACCGCCGGCATTTTCACCCGCGACCAGGGCGAGCTCGACCGCTTCCTCGCGACGATCGAGGCCGGCGTGCTTTACGCCAACCGGGCGAGCGGAGCGACGACCGGCGCGTGGCCGGGGTTCCAGACCTTCTGCGGCTGGAAGGGGTCGGGGACGACCGGCAAGGGCGGGCTCGGCAGTTGGTACGTCCCGCAGTTCCTGCGCGAGCAGAGCCGGACCCTGTTCGCGGCCGGATGAAGCGGCGGGAGCGGTCGACATGATGCGGCGAAACGCACTTATGGTCCTCTTGCTGGGCCTCGCGGCGCCGGCGGCCGCGGAGCGCGAGCCGGTGCTGAAGCAGGTCGACCTGCCGCACTCTTATTACTGGCGCGAGCTGTACCTGCCGCAGCTGACCACGGGTCCGTCGAGCGCCGCCTTCACGCCCGACGGCAAGGCGCTGGTTTACAGCATGAGCGGGTCGCTGTGGCGGCAGGCGATCGGCTCCGACGAGGCGGTCGAGCTAACCCATCCGCGCGCGGCCTACGACTATCAGCCGGATGTCTCGGCGGACGGCAGGACGGTCGTGTTCAGCAGCTACAACGGCGTCGGGATCGAGCTGTGGCGGCTCGATCTCGCGACCGGGGCCGAACGGCAGCTGACCTATGGCGCCGCGGTCAATGTCGAGCCGCGCCTGTCGCCCGACGGCAAGCGCGTCGCCTGGGTGTCGACAAAAGGTACCGGGCACTTCAACCTGTTCATCGCCGACATCGGGCCGAACGGGCTCAGCAACGCGCATCCCTTGCTCGGCGAGCGGCAGAGCAAGATTGCGCGCTATTATTATTCGGCCTTCGACCACGCGATAAACCCGTCCTGGACTCCGGACGGCAGGCACATCCTCTATGTCACCAACAATGAGGTTGCGTGGGGGACAGGTGACATCTGGTCGGTCGCCGTCGACAATCCCGGCGACCGGCGCAAGGTGCTGAGCGAGGAGACCAGCTGGAGCGCCCGGCCCGAGACCTCGCCCGACGGCAAGTCGGTGCTTTTTTCGAGCTACCACGGTCGGCAGTGGCGGCAATTGTGGCTGACGACGCCGGAGGGTGCGGCGCCACTCCCGATGAGCTTCGGCGAGTTCGACCGCTGGAATGCACGCTGGTCGCCGGACGGCACGCGCGTCGCGCTGATCAGCAACGCGGGCAGCAATACAGGGTTGGTCGTTCGTGATGTCGTGGGCGGCGCAGAAATCCAGGTTCGCGCAATCAAGCGGCGCTACAACGGCCCGCGAACCTCGCTTGCGATCGACATTGTCGATGCCCAAGGCAAACCAGTTTGGGCGCGCGTATCGGTACTCGGAAGTGACGGCCGGTCGGGGGATCCGGTTTTTGGCTGGATGCACGGAGACGACGGCTTCGACCGGTCGCTCCAGACGAGCGAAACTCATTATTTCCATTGCGAGGCGCGCTGTGTCGTCGACCTCCCAGCGGGCGATGCCAGAATCTGGGTCCAACGCGGCTTCCGCTCCCTGCCCTGGCAGAAGACGGTGAAGATCATGGCCGGCGCTAATCAAAGCCTCTCGGTCGTGCTTCAGCCCAATGATCTTCCGGCGTCGTTCGGGCGTTTTGTCAGCGCCGACCTGCACGTGCACATGAATTACGGTGGGCACTATCAAGCCGGTCCGGACACACTGGCTCGGCAGATGCGCGCCGAGGACTTGAACGTCGTCTACAATCTCATCGTCAACAAGGAGGAGCGGGTTCCCGACATCGGTTACTTCCGCCCCGATCCGGATCCGATCAGCGGCGATCGCGTGACCATCCTCCATTCCCAGGAATATCACTCCAGCTACTGGGGCCATCTCGGGCTGCTCGGGCTGTCGGACCATTATCTCGCGCCCGGCTTCTCGGCCTACCAGAACAGCCCGCTGGCGAGCCCGTACCCCGACAATGGCGCGATCGCCAACCTTGCCCACGCGCAGGGCGCCCTGGTCGGGTACGTCCATCCGTTCGACACCGTGCCCGACCCGGCGAAGGATAAGTCGCTGACCAACGCGCTTCCCGCCGACGTCGCGCACGGCAAGGTCGATTACATCGAGATCGTCGGCTTCTCCGACCACAAGGCGACCGCGGCCGTGTGGTACAAATTGCTCAACCTCGGCTTCCGCCTGCCGGCCGGCGCGGGGACCGATGCGATGACCAATTACGCCTCGCTGCGCGGGCCGGTCGGGATGAACCGCGTGTTTCTCGACACGCGCGGCGACACGCGGCCCGGGGCCATCAAGGCCGCGCTCAAGGCCGGCCGGACCTTGGCCAGCAACGGCCCGCTGCTCGGCCTCGAGATCGAGGGCAAGCACCCGGGCGACACGATCTCGCGCGGCTCGCCGGGCAAGATCCGCTATCGCATCGCGCTGCGTTCGTTCGTCGCCGTCGATCACCTCGAGCTCGTCCAGAACGGGGCGGTGGTGAAGGCGTTCGCGCTCACCGGCGACCGCCGGAACGTTGACGCCGAGGGAGAGATCGCTGTGGCGAATGACGGCTGGGTCCTGCTTCGCGCCTGGAACGACGGCGCGGACCCGCTCGTGCTCGACCTCTATCCCTATGCGACAACCAGCCCGATCTACCTCGACCTGCCTGGCAGCCTGCCACCCGACCCGGTCGACGCGGCCTATTTTGCCGCGTGGCTCGACCGGGTGATCGCCGACGCGGGCAGCCGGACCGATTACCGCACCGCCCGCGAGCGGAAGGGTGTGCTCGATTCTCTGCGCGCGGCCCGCGACCAGTTCCGAAGCCGAGCGGCCGCGAAGTAGCCTCCGCCTCCGCGGGGTCCGGCTTCGTCCGCCGCGAACCTTAATCCAGGATCAGGAAATGCTCCTCGATCGCCGCCGGACCGTCGGTCAGGGCGTTCATCCCGACGCCGCTGCCCAGCCTCTCCTTGATGCGCTCGCGGTCGTTGGCATAGGCGGTGAGCCAGTCGATCATCCCCTGGTCGCAGCGGAGGACTCGCGCGACCTTCAGCTGCTCGGCCATCGCCTCCTGCTCTCGGTCGATCAGCACCTTCTGCTTGTTTGGCGCCGGTCCGTTGGTCAGATATTGGTGGACGTGCCAGGCATCGTGGAAATAGGCGGTCGGGCGCCGCGCCGCCGGCTCCCATTTGAGGAACTCGTCGATCGTCCAGTAAAAGATCCGCTCCTTCTGTGCCATGAAGGAGCGGGTCATGTGCCGGCCCTGGTAGGTGACCTCGCGGAAAATGGTGAGCTGGTTGGTCAGCCGGAAGACCTGCGCCTGCTCGGTGCTCCAGTCCCCGCGCGAGGCGTTGATCACTCCGGCCATCTCGGCGAACTTGGCGGTCAGCAGCGCGCGCTGCGCGGCCGCATCGGCGAGCAGCAGCTCCAGGGTCACGGAATGCCCGAGAATGCTTTCGCTGGTCATGGGTCCCCCGGCTTCAGACGATGCGGCAGATCACGCAATTGATGTCGGCGGTTTCGTCGGTGCTTTTTCTGAGAAGCTCGATCTTCACGTCTTCGGCAAGCGCTCCGCCGGCGGCGAACTTCGTCAGATCGAGCGTGTCGAGCGTGTCGCCCTCGATCAGTTTGCCCGACGTCCGCCGAACCAACTCCCTGTTCAGCGCCTCCGCCGGGATGTCTCCCCAGTGCACGGCCTCGGCCATTTTGCGGTCGGTCGGATTGAACGCCAGCTCGAGGCCGTTCATTAGTTCGAGACCGCCCTTGCTCATGGTCGCATTGCGGCTGCCGTGATGTCCGACCTTGTAGAAGACGGCGCGCTCGAGCAGCTCCTTGCCGGTGGTTTTCGCCCGGTCCGCAGTGCCGGCGAAGTTGACCGATTCCCAGCTCATCCAATTCCCGATCTGCGCGTCCGCCGCGAAGATCAGGACATGCCTGGTCGCAATGATTTCGAACGCGAGAACCAGGCTCGAGTTGTTCGTCCTGTTGTCGAGCTGGAGCGCGAGCTCGGTCGCGGGCATCAGCCATTCATTGTCGATCGTGCGCCAGGATTCATTGTCGTAGTGGTTGTGCAGGAACTCGATGTCCTTACGCGCCTGATCCAGCGGCACGCCCTCGTCGCCGTCGAACGGACTGGTTGGGTCGTCCTCAAGGTTCCGGCCCACGAAATTGACCGCGAGCGCGTTCTGCAGGCTGGACAGTAGCGGCTCGGTGCCCGCGGCGTTGTACGTCAGGTCCTTGTCGTCGAGCTTGTTGAATTTTGAATCGTGTGGCGGCGCCATGACGTAGCAACGGACTTCGTCCGTCAATTCGAGGACATCGCCAGGATCGAGATATTTCGGCGGTCCGAGTTGGGCGAGGCGGTCGCGCGCCCTGCGGACACGGTCTCCCTCAAGACCGAAGGCTGCGGCGAGGGCCGCGTCGGCGCTGAGTGCGCTGCCGTTCGGGTCGTTGAAGCCGAGGAAGCCCATGACCGCACCGAGCGGATCACTGAGGCCGGTGAGACCTTGCGTCTTTTGCAGCGCGGATTGCGCAATGGACAGGGTCCGCGTCGCCTCGCCCTTATACTTGTCAAGCCTCTGGGCTTCGACGTTGCTGCCGTTTTCGGTCCAAGCGAGCCACACCTCCGTGACCGTCCATCCCGTGTCGAACAGCTCTTGCGCGGGGTGGAAGGCGGAGATGTGGTCCCAATGCTCGTGGGTGCCGACGACGGCCCGAAGCTTTCCCCTCGTCTTCCGCTGTACGTCGTCGACAACGACCCGAATCCGATCGGCGCCGCCGGGCATCGAGGTGTGGATGCCGCAGTCGATCATGATCCATTGGTCGCCGCCGGAGGATGGCAGCCGCAGCAAGTGGCAGTCGCCCAGGCCGTGACAATAGAGGTGCAACTCAAGCCCGGAGGCTGGGCTAGGCATAAACGTCTCCGGGCGCGTGAAGCAGCGCGAACGGCTCGCGCGATTCCAGCGCCCTGCCGAAATAGGCCAGGCGCAGGCCAGAGCTTTCCCCCTCCCGATAATCGTGTTCAAGAACTTCGCGTTTGCGGTCGAGCGTTGAGCGCATCACGGCGTAGCGGATCTCGGGCCCACTCTCGCCACGCGGATTGATGATGAGTGTCGCCCCGCCCCGAAACCAATATGGATCTCCATTGCTAAGTTCCTTCGGTTCCCGCTGCGTTATGACGACGACGATTTCGTCCCGCGGCGATCCGTCCGGACGGACCCGCCGCGACGCGCGCGCATTAGCCACGCTGAAATTGGTCGGGTTGCTTAAACCGGCAGTCCGCTGCTTCCATTCGGGGTCCACTACCGCGTTGCCGTCCTTATCCCGTTCATCGAGATATTTCGGGAGGCCCACCTGCAACCCGAGTTGCGCCGCAACGTGAGAATCTCTCGAAATGCAGTCCGCCAGGTAATCGTGAACCCGGAAACGGCGTCGCTCCGCGCGATGGAAAATCCGCTTGCGCTTCAAGTCGCCGAGCCAGTCGATTTCCATGAGCTTGACGAGTCCAGGAAGCCAGTCGGGGGATCGGATGAGCGTATTCGCGCGCTCTTCCTCGTCCGGGTCGAGGCACTCTTTCGGCGGGTGTTGCCATGAGATCGTCTCAAGCGAGACCGTGCGCAGGTTGCGCGGCAGCAGGCCCCACTTGCGGAAGCTTTCGAGAAACGCGGTTCGGTAGTTAAAACGGTCCTCGTCGACCTGGGCCAGGTCTGCCGTGATCAATGCCCGGAAATAGGTTCCGAAATCGATGTCGACCGGCGGGCAGTAATCGATCGCTCGAACGCACATGCGAAGGACATGGCGCGCCGCGCGGATGGTCTCGTCGGCCAGCCTGGCGACGAGGTTTGGATGCAGCGCACCGGGCTTCAATACTCCACTGCCTTCGGTGGCCAGTTCAATCAGGCCCGAGCAGCGGCGTTCGACGATCGCCGTGAATGCATCATAAACGGCTTTGACGAGAATCGACCCCCGCTCGTGCACCTCGAAACTGTTGCGGTAGGTCACCGTGTCCGGGAACTTGGAATAGTCGCGCAGCGCGCCGCCGCGCTGGGTCGATTCGCCGAACTGCTTGGCCAGCCCCGAAAGCAGGTCCATCGCCGATGTCCCGCGGGCGCGGGCGATTTCGGAGGCGACGAGGTCCGGGTACATGAAGTGCTCGAACAAGGCGACGATGTCGGCGAAGCCCTCGTGGAAAGCGAGAACGTCGGGGTTGGAGTTCTCGCGGTAGCCGCGCGCCGCGCCGTCGAGGATGGCGTGCGTCATCTCATGCGCGATGATGTCGCTCGACAGGCATGAGAAGACCATGGTGCCGCCGGGCGTCATCGCGTCGTCCGAGGCTTCGCTCGGGAAATAGCCGAACAGAATCGCACCCCGCTGCGGGCTGTAAAAGGCATTCTGTGCACGCAACGCGTGCGGGTAGAGCCGCAGCCGTTGCACGTATATCCAGTCGCGGCGCTTCGCCCCGGTACCGGGCCGTCGCGGCTGCCACAGGACGACTCTGCCCAGGGCCTGTTCGAAAATTTCGATGGTCCGCATCGCAACGGCGTAGACCATCTGCTGGTGGAATTGCGGGTTCCCCTCGGACGGTTCAAGCCCATCGATCGCCATGATGCGCAGGTCCTGGAGATCGACGGGCGCGTAGAAGCGGTTCGACGCCGGATCGACGTCGACCACCTCGAGATATTCGCCGACTGGCCCCGGTTTGAAGGCCGGTCGGTGTTCGTAGCGAACCGGAATCGTGTCGGTGCGCAGTTCGTAGGTCTTGAGGGAACTCCCGAGGCTCGGATCGAGCGCGAATATCCGGAGCTTCCGAAACAGCGGCGTCGGGGTCTCGGCCATCAGATCAATCGCCGCGGCGGTTCGCGATTTGGGCCGCGCTCCGGCGTCCGATCATTGAGTCGACAGGCGATGAACATGCCAACGGTCTCGTCTTCGAGGCGCGCGATCGAGCCAGTCGGCACACTGACCCCCGGGTTATCCGTTAAATTGCGATTCAATTCAATCGGTCAGCCTGCCCGAAATGGACTCTTCGGTGGCCGCTCAATCGAACCGGTTACGCTCCATTGGCCCGCTACGCGCTGGGGTCGCCGCCGATCCAGGTTCGCTGCACTCGCAAATCGGCGTCGAGCAAAGCGAGGTCGGCGCGGCAGCCGGGGGCGATGCGGCCGAGCTCGCGGTCGAGCCGGAGGAAGGCGGCGGGGGCGGCGCTGGCCATGGCGAAGGCGGTCTCGGGCGCGAGGTCGAGCAGCCCGATCGCGTTGCGCACTGCCCAGGCCATGTCGAGGTCCGACCCGGCCAGCCGGCCGTCCTCGTCGAAGCAGGCCCCGTCGCGCGCGACGATGCGCTTGCCCTGGAGCACGAACTCCTTCGATTCGGAGCCGACCGTCGGCATCGCGTCGGTCACCAGCATGAACCGGTCGTGCGGCTTGCACTTGAGCGCGATCCTGAGCGTGGCGGGAGCGACGTGCTGGTCGTCGACGATGATCCCGCACCAGGCCGAATCGCTCTCGAGCGCCGCGCCGACCACCCCGGGCTCGCGCGCGCCGAGCGGCGACATGGCGTTGAACAAATGGGTGATGCCGGTCAGCCCGGCGGCGATCGCCGCTTCGACCTCGGCATATTTGCCGTTGCTGTGGCCCGCGGCGACGATCACTCCGGCCGCGGCGAGGCGCGCGATCATCTCCGGCGTGGTGCATTCCGGAGCGACCGTGACCAAAGTCCGGCCGCGTTTCATCGACGTCAGCACCGCCCAACCTTCCTCGTCGAGCGCGCGAATCTTGTCGGCATCGTGGATGCCCTTGCGATGCTCGTTGAGGAACGGCCCCTCGATGTGGATCCCGAGCACGCCGGGAACGCCCTGGTCGATCGCCGCTTCGACCGCTTCGATCCCCGATTGGATGACGTGCAGGTCGTCGCTGATCAGCGTCGGCAGGAAGCCGGTCGTGCCGAACGCGCGATGGGCGCGGCCGATGGTGGCGATGGTCTCAACCGTCGGCGCGTCGTTGAACAGCGCGCCGCCGCCGCCGTTGACCTGTGTGTCGATGAAGCCGGGCACGAGCAGACCGCCGCCGAGGTCGTGGCGGTCGGCGGCGGCGGGGACCTCGGCGTCGTCGACCACGGCCGCGATGCGGCCCGCTTCGATGACCACGGCCTTGCCCGCGACGACCCGGCCGTCGAGCAAGGTGCGGCCGTTGACGAGCGCCCCCGTCACAGCGTCTCGGTCACTTTGGTGAGGTGCGGCGGCCGGTCCGGATCGAGGCCGCGGACGAGCGCCGCCGCGTTGGCGGCGCGGTACAGCGCCATGATCTGCAGCAGCGGCTCGATCAGCGGATGAGCCGGCGGCACCGGCAGGTCGCGGCCGGCGACGAACACCGCCGCCCCGCGCGCTGCGAGATCGGCGGCGAGCTCGTCGATCCCGGCCGCGGTCTCGTCGTCCTGGCGGAACATGAGCAGCGGGAAGCCGGGGCCGACCAGCGCCATCGGTCCGTGCCGCACCTCGGCCGCGCTGAACGCCTCGGCCGGGATGCGACAGGTCTCCTTGAGCTTGAGCGCTGCCTCCTGGGCGACCCCGAAGCCGGGGCCGCGGCCGATCACGAACAGGCTCCGCGCCCCGGCCAGGCAATCGACCAGCGGCGACCAGTCGCACCGCCAGGCCGCGCGCAGCAGGTCCGGAGCGGCCTTGAGCTCGGCGAGCAGCACGCGATCGCCGCTCCATTCGGCGACCAGGTGGAGGATCGCGGCCAGCGCCGCGAGGTAGGATTTGGTCGCGGCGACGCTCCGCTCGGCGCCGGCGCGCAGCGGCACCGCGACATCGGCGGCGTCGGCCAGGAGCGAGCCCTCGGCGTTGACCAGGGCGACGGTCAGCGCGCCGGCCGACCTGGCCGCGGTCAGGCCGGCGAGGATGTCGGGGCTCCGGCCCGACTGCGAGATGGCCAGCGCCAGCATTCCCGACACGTCGGGCATGCCGCCGTAGACCGAGGCGATCGACGGCGCGGCGGAGGTGGTCAGCACCTGGACCCGGGTCTCGATCACATATTTGGCGAAGGTCGCGGCGTGATCCGAGCTGCCGCGGGCAAAGGTCAGGACGCCGCGCGGCGGCGCGGCGCGCAGGCGCTCGGCGAGACCGCCGACGATCGCGGCGTTCGCGTCGAGCTGGCGGGCGACGACGTCAGCCGACTCGGCGGCTTCCGCGAACATTCGCGTCGTTTCGGGCGCGGCGTGCGTCATGCCCGCGCGTTCAGCTCGGCGACGAAGTCGTAGGCGTCGCCGCGGTACCAGCTCTGGGTCGCCTCGATCACCCGCCCGTCGTCGAGGAACCCGCGGCGCTCGATGTACAGCGCGGGCGCGCCCGGCTCGAGCCCGAGCAGCTTGGCGCGCTCGCCGTCGAGGCGCACCGCGCGCAGCCGCTGCAGCGCCCGGGTCGGGCGGTTTCCGGCGGCCTTGAGCGCGGTGTAGAGCGAGTCGCGGACGGTATCGGCGCTGGCCAGGCCGAAGCCCGGGATGGTCGAATATTCGAGCGCCATCGGCGACTCGTCGGCGAAGCGGATGCGGTGGAAGCGATAGACCGGCGTCCCGGGGCTCAGGCCGAGGGTCAGCGATTCCTCGGGCGTCACCGTGCCCGACGCGCGCAACAGCCACTCGCTGCGCGGGGTCCGGCCGCGCGCCGTCATGTCCTCCGAGAACGAGGTGAGCTTGGCGAACTGCTTCTCGACCCGACCGCTGACGAACGTGCCAGCGCCCTGGCGGCGGGTCAGCAGCCCGTCCGCGACCAGTCCGTCGAGCGCCTTGCGGATGGTGATTCGCGACACCCCAAATTCGCTCGCCAGCTCGCGCTCCGGCGGGAGTGCGTCCTGCGGGCCGAGGAGCGAGGTCTCGATCGCGCGCTGAAGCGCGTCGCGCAGCCGGCGGTAAAGCGGGCCCTTGCCCTCCAGGCTCCCGATTCGCTCGGCCAGGCTCGACACGATTTCCTCCTCCCCGCTCGATTCGTATAATACCAATATGGGACCAAACGCCAACGAATATTTTCGGCCGAAAGCGAATCCCCTCTATGCGAACCTTTCTCTTGACCTTTTGTTACAGTTGATGGATTGTAGGCCAATTGCGAACCAATGGTATCGCTTTGGACCTAGAAGTTAAGACGGGGTCCATGGGGGAAGAGGGGAGAGACATGGCTATTCGGCACATGCTGATTGGGTCGGCAAGCGCGCTTGGGCTGCTGGCCGGGACCGCGCACGCGCAATCGACGGATCCGAATCAACCGCCGACCAACGCGCCGCCGTCGGGCAACGTCCAGGCGCCGCCGAGCGACACCGGCAGCGGCGACATCGTCATCACCGGCATCCGCGGCTCGGCCGCCGCGTCGATCCGGGCGAAGCGCGCCTCCTCGGTCATTTCCGACGTGCTCACCGCCGAGGATATCGGAAAGTTCCCCGACAAGAACGTCGCCGAGGCGCTGCAGCGCATTCCCGGCGTGGTCATCAATCATACGTTCGGCGAGGGCGAGCGGGTCAGCGTCCGCGGCACCGACACCAACCTCACCAAGACCTTGCTCAACGGCCACAATGTCGCGACCGCCGACTGGTTCATCGAGGACCAGCTCGCCGCGACCCGGTCGTTCAACTACCTGACCCTGCCGTCCGAAATCGTCGGCCAGCTCGAAGTCTACAAGAGCCCGCAGGCGGACATCGAGGAAGGCGGAGTCGGCGCGACCATCAACGTCCACACCCGCAACCCGCTCGACCTCGACCCGCTGACTATCTCGGCGTCGGCGCAAATGGTCTACAGCGAGCGGGCCAAGAAATGGGACCCGCAGGGCTCCGGCCTGATCAGCTGGAAGAACGGCAGCGACACGTTCGGCGTGCTCGTCGGCGCGGTCTACCAGAAGCGCCGGATCCGCCGCGACGGAGTCGAGGTGCTGACCTATTTCAACGACCCGGCAGTCGCCGGCGGGGCGACCATCCCCGGCCTGATCGGGTCCGCGCTGTTCCAGCAGGAGCGCGAGCGCTACGGCGGCAATGTCGGCATCCAGATCCGCCCGTCCGACGCGTTCGAGGTCAACGTCACCGGCCTCTACACCCGGTTCAACGCCGACAACTTCAACCAGAACTTCATGGCCTGGGGGTCGCAGGCGATCGGCGGCGGCGGAACGCTGACCAACTTCACGGTCGAGGACGACACCGTCACCAGCGGCACGATCACCTCGACCCCGACGGGGCGCGGAGTCGTGTTCGATGCGATCGACCGCCTGGCCTTTTCGGAAGTCTGGTCGGGCGACTTCGACGCCCTGTGGCACCCGAGCGATCTCGCCACGGTCCACTTCAAGACCGGCTACACGAAGGCCCGCGGCAATACCAAGGCGCAGCCTTTCTATGAGGGCGGCGCTCCGGCCAGCTTCGACTTCGATCTGACCGGCCGCACGCCGCAGGTCACCTTCCACGGGATCGATCCGACCGATCCCAACGATCTCGCGTTCGACTTCGGGTCGCTCCACAAGATCACCAACAGCGACAAGGAATGGTACGGCTACGCCGACTATGAGCAGAAGCTCGACCTGGGGCCGATCAACGCGATCAAGCTCGGCGCCAAATATACCGACCACGACCGCAAGACGGGCTTCCTCGCCACGACCTTCGGCGGCTTCTTCCTGCCGCTGGCGGGGACGGCGTGCGGCGGCCCATGCACGTCGGCCGACTTTGCCGACGGCTCGACGCCGGGCGACTTCCTCGAGAACATCGCCCTGGCCGGGACCCTGACTCAATATTGGCAGGTCGACCGGCACACGCTCGAGCAAATCTACCTGAACTTCCCGCACCCGCGGGTACTCAACCCGACCGAGAACTATTCGATCAACGAGAAGACCTACGGCGGCTACGCGATGGCCAAGTTCGGCGGCGACAACTGGCGCGGCAACATCGGCCTGCGCGTCGTCCGCACCGACCAGACCTCGCGCGGCAACCAGCTGTTCGCGTCCAACCCGCCGCCGGACGCCACGCCCAATCCGTTCGGAGCGTTCGTCCCGATCTCGATCAAGAAGCATTACACCGACTTCCTGCCGAGCGCGAACGTCAGCTTCGACCTCAATCCGCACATGGTGCTGCGGTTCGCCGCGGCGCGGACCATGGCCCGGCCCGACTATACCGCGATCGTCCCGCGGGTCAGCCTCAACCCCGGAGCGCTGACCGGCAGCGGCGGCGACCCGAGGGTCAAGCCGTTCCGCGCCGACCAGTATGACGTGTCGTTCGAATGGTATCCCGACCGCGAAACGATCGTCGCCGCGGCGCTCTACTACAAGGATATCCAGTCCTACATCGTGAATACGACCACCCAAGAAGTGTTCCCGATCGAGACTCTGACCCCGAACCTGTCACGCTGCACCTTGGTCAGCGGCGACACCTACAACTGCCTGTTCGACATCAACCGCACCTCGAACGGTCCGGGCGGCAGCAACAAGGGGTTCGAGCTGCAGGTGTCGCGGCCGATCTGGGGCGGCTTCGGAGTGATCGGCAACTACACTTACTCCGACGCCAAATCGAGCAACGGCGACCCGATCCCAGGCAACTCCAAGCATGCCTTCAACCTGACGCCTTATTACGAGCGCGGCCCGCTGTCGGTGCGCCTGGCGTACACCTACCGGTCGAAATTCTTCATCAACATCGACCGGGCGACGCCGCTCAACCAGAAGGCGACCTCGCAGCTCGACGCGTCGGCGAGCTTCAAGCTCAGCGACAATTTCTGGATCACGGCCGACGCGATGAACCTCACCAACGAGAAGATCGAGCTCTACTCCGGATCGACCGTCCGGCCGCGCGCGATCTACGACAACGGCCGGCAATTCTATATCGGTGCGCGGTTCCGCTATTGAGCGGGGGAAACGGCGCGGGACAGCATATGTCCCGCGCCGGTGAACCGGAGGGGAAGGCCGAGGGTGACGCGCAAGCTGCTGTTCCTGGCCGCGCTGCTTTCCGGACCGGCGACGGCGTCACCGCCAAAGTTGCTGCCACTGCCGAGTCACGTGACGGAACACCGGGGTGCCTTTCGTCTTTCCCCTTCGGAAGCGATCCGGGTTCCGCCGCGTGACCAAGGCGCGGCGAGCGCCGCCCGCTACCTCGCCACCCTCTTGCGCAGCAGCAACGGCCTCGACCTCAAGGTGCGTCAGGGCAGCGGCGCGATCCGCTTCGTCCGGGCGCGCGGGTTCGCGCCCGAAGGCTATGCCGTCGCGTCCGACCCGCACGGGCTGACGGTCAGCGCGAGCAGCGACGCCGGCCTGCTCTACGGGGCGGTCACGGCGTGGCAGCTGGCGAGCGGCGACGAGCCCAATGTCATCCCCGTCGTCGCCATCCGCGACGCGCCGCGCTTCCGCTGGCGCGGGCTGATGCTCGACAGCGCCCGCCATTTCCAGTCGCCGGCGTTCGTGAAGTCGATGATCGACTGGATGGCATGGCACAAGCTCAACGTGCTGCACTGGCATCTCACCGACGACCAGGGCTGGCGGCTGGAGATCAAGAAGTATCCGCGGCTCACCAGCGTCGCGGCGGAGCGCGTACCCGCGACGGCGGGAGCAAGAAAGCCGCCGGTTTATGGTGGCTTCTACACGCAGGCGGAAGTGCGCGACATCGTCGCGTATGCCAAATCGCGGCACATCCAGGTGATTCCCGAAATCGACATGCCGGGACATGCGCAGGCCACCGTCGCGGCGTATCCGAAGCTCGGCTCGATGACGGGGCCGACGCCGCCCGTGTCATCGAGCTGGGGGGTGCACACTTATCTATTCAATATCGAGCCGGCGACGTTCCGGTTTCTCGAGGACGTGCTGGATGAAGTGATGGCCGTGTTTCCCAGCCAATACATTCACGTCGGCGGCGATGAGGCGGTGAAGGATCAATGGAAGAGCTCGCCGCTCGTGCAGGCGCGCGCGCGAGCGCTCGGCATCACGGATCCCGAAGCGCTGCAGGTCTGGTTCACGCAGCAGATCGGGCGGTATCTCGTGCAGCATGGCCGCCGGCTCGTCGGGTGGGATGAAATCCTGCAGCCCGGCTTGTCGTCGGATGCGATCGTGATGTCCTGGCGTGGCGCTACAGGTGCGCATTCCGCCGCCATTGCCGGCAACGATACGGTGCTGTCGCCGTGGCCCACGCTTTACTTCGACAACCGGCAGAGTGCGCTGGCGTCCGAACCGCCAGGGCGCACGCGCGTGATCTCGCTCGAGGACGTGTATCGCTTCGAGCCGCGCGATCCGACGTTGAGTGAGGCGCAGCAGAAACACGTGCTCGGGCTGCAGGCGAACATCTGGACCGAGCACATTCGCACCGAGGATCGTGTCGAGTGGATGACGTTGCCGCGTGCCGCGGCGGTCGCCGAAGTGGGCTGGACGAAGCCGGAACGCAAGGACTGGAAGGGGTTCTTGCAGCGCCTCGCGCCGACGATGGCGCGATATCGGGCGCTCGGCCTGCACTACGCCGATAGCGTGTTCGCCATCGACGGGCGCGTTTTCGTGGAGGCGGACGGCGTGCGCGCGTCACTTGCGAATCAGGCTTCGTTCGGTGCGATCCGCTATACCACCGACGGGCACGATCCGGCGCCGCAGTCGCCCCAGTACTCTCAGCCCTTGAAGCTACCGTTGGGAACCGAGTTGCGCGCGGCGACCTTCGCTGATAGCGAGCGGGTGTCGAGTGTGTGGCGACGGAAGCTGGATGCAGACTCGATTGCCCGACGCAGCAGTCGTGAGCTCCATCTGTGCACGGATGGCGTGGGGCTGCTGCTCGAGCCCGATGCCTTCGGCACGGCGCCCCGGCCGCTCATGGCGCTCGACATCATGAATCCGTGCTGGATCTACCGAGGAGTCGATCTCACGCAGGGCGCGCGTCTAACGGCGGCGGCCGGCAAGTTGCCCTTCAACTTCGAGATCGGTGCCGATGCGCAGAAAATCCGCGTCGGCGATGCGCGCACCGCCGAAGGAGAGCTCGAAGTCAGGATCGACGGCTGCGAGGGCGAGCCCGCCGTGGTTCAGCCGCTCGCTCCGCTCCCCGACAATGCGCTCGTGATGACGTTGCCGGCCGTGACGTTGCCGGCGCGGCCCGGCCGGCACGACGTCTGTCTGCGTTTCGCGCGTCCTCGGCTCGATCCGATGTGGGCGCTCGACTGGGTGGAGATTCGGCAGTGAGGTTCGCATGGCTTCACTGACCGTGCTCGCGCCGCTAGACGGCTGGTGCATGCCACTCGCGCAGGTTCCGGACCCTGTGTTCGCCGAAGGCATGATTGGCGATGGCGTCGCGATCGATCCAGTGAGCGCCGTAGTGGTCGCGCCGTGCGACGGCGAGATCACAACGGTGCCCGCTGGCGGACACGCCGTGTCGATCCGCACGGCGGAGGGCGTCGACGTGCTCGTTCACGTCGGCATCGACAGTGTGAAGCTCGCAGGGCAGGGCTTTCAGCCGCTGGTGCGCGTCGGGCAGAGCATCCGCGCGGGCGAGGATCTCATCCGGTTCGATCTCGACATCGTCGCGCGCGGCGCGAAGAGTCTCGTGACGCCGATTGTCGTCACGCCGGTTGATGGCCTGCGCATCGCGCGCAGGCATGAAGTGGGGCCGATTCGCGCCGGTGATGTGCTGCTCGAGTTGGAGTACGCAGCGAACGCGAGGGCCCAAATCGCTCGCGACCCGGTCGACGATGGCGCGGCGCGGCGCACGGTTACCGTCCCGCTGCGTCATGGACTTCACGCCCGGCCGGCGGCGCTGCTTGCCAAGCGGGCGCGTGCGGTCAACACAGTCGTCACGCTTGCTGCGCACGGCAAGACCGCCGACGCGCGCAGTGTCACGGCGATCATGGCGCTTGGCGTTGCGAATGGCGACACGCTTGCGGTTTCGGCGAGCGGGGCGAACGCGGCGAGGGCCGTCGACGAAGTGGTCGCAGGACTCGACGACGCGCTGAAGCTCGAGCGCGCCGCAGGGGACGAGTCTGCGCCGGGGAGTTCCTCGCCCAATGACGCAGCGCGCATCGCTGCAGCGTCGAGCCCCGCGCCGGCTGCCCGCCCTTGCACCCGTCACGCTGAGGCCGGTCGCGGTTCGCACATCAGCGATCCACCGATCGCGGACGGAACATTGTCGGGTGTGGTCGCTGCGTCTGGCTTCGCCACAGGGTTTGCGACGCGACTCGACCGTGTCGTCGTGGCGGTTGCCGAGAACGGAAAGGGCGCTGCAGAGGAAAGTGCGGAGCTCGACCGCGCACTCGGAATCGTGCGCGCCCGATTGACCCGCATCGGCGGCGTGGGCGGCACGACGCGACGGGAAATCGCGGAAGCGCATCTCGCGTTTCTCGATGACCCGATGCTAAACGAGGCTGCTCACGAGCACATTGCCGCCGGCAAGAGCGCGGGGTTCGCATGGCGCGCAGCCATCGGCGCTGCGATCGCCGCCTTGGACACACTGGCCGACAAGCGGCTGCGCGAGCGCGCGGATGATTTGCTCGATATCCAGTCGCACGTTCTGCTCGCGCTGCACGGCGAGGCGCAGCCGATGACGCGCCAGCTGATGAACGACAGCGTCATCGTCGCCGATGAGCTGCTGCCTTCCGAGCTGTTGTCACTCGATCGCAAGCATCTCAAGGGCATTTGCCTGAGCGGCGGCGGGCCCACCTCGCACGTCGCGATTCTCGCCGCTGCGATGGAAGTGCCGATGCTCGTCGGTCTCGGCAGCGCACTGCGGCAGGTGGGTCAGCGGGAAGCGTTGATCGTCGATGCGGAGCGAGGCGTCCTGCACATCGCGCCGTCGGCCGAGAAAATCGCCGACGCGCAGCGGCACGCCGAAGCGTGGCACGCACGTCGCGCCGCCGAACGCGCCGCGGCCCAACGTGAGTGCCGCACGCGCGACGGCACGCGCATCGAAGTCTTCGCAAATCTGGGCAGCGTGGCGGAGGCCGAAGCCGCCGTAGCCGCTGGCGCTGAAGGATGCGGGCTGCTGCGAACGGAGTTTCTTTTCATTGACCGCGATTCGGCCCCGAGCGAAGCGGAACAACGGGAAGTCTATCAAGGCATCGCCGCGGCGCTTGCTGGCCGACCCCTCGTGCTGCGCCTGATGGATGTCGGCGGCGACAAGCCGCTCAACTACCTGCCGCTGCCGCACGAGGAAAATCCGGCGCTCGGCCTGCGCGGCGTGCGAACCGCCCTTCGGTATCCCGACCTCTTGCGCACGCAACTGCGCGCTGCTTTACGCGTGAAGCCGACAGGGGTCGTGCGCCTCCTGCTGCCGATGATCACCGAGGTTGCCGAGGTGCGCGCGATCCGCAGTGTCGTGGATGAGCTGCGCGGGGAGCTCAGCCACAGCGCTCCCGTCGAGATCGGCGCGATGATCGAGACGCCAGCGGCCGCGCTCACCGCGGATCGCCTCGCCGCAGTCGTCGACTTTTTCTCCATCGGCAGCAACGACCTGACGCAGTACTCGCTCGCCATGGATCGCGGCCACCCGGAGCTGGCGCGCCGCATCGATGCGCTTCATCCCGCGGTGCTGAAGCTCATCGCACTCGCCACAGCAGCGGGAGAACGCAATGGAAAGCTCGTTGCAGTTTGCGGTGGCATGGCGGCCGAGCCGGCGGCGGTGCCCTTGCTCGTGGGGCTGGGTGTGCGCGAGCTCTCCGTAGTGCCGGCCGCGGTGCCGGCGTTGAAGCGAGAGGTGCGCGAGCTCACGGTGAGCGATTGCGCGGCCCTCGCGGCGCGTTGTCTCGAAGTGGAGTCGGCGGCAGAAGTGCGGGCGCTCGTCGCGCAGACGATCGCTTCGCCCGGAGGTGCGTGATGTCAGGGCGATTCTCAGGGCTCCAACAGGTCGGACGCGCGCTGATGCTGCCGGTGGCGGTGTTGCCCATCGCCGGTCTGCTGCTGCGACTCGGCCAACCGGACGTGCTCGACTGGCCCACGATGGCCGCCGCCGAGGATGCGATCTTCTCGAACCTCGGTCTGCTCTTCGCCGTCGGTGTCGCCGTCGGTCTGGCGCGCGAGAATCACGGCGCCGCGGGTCTGGCCGCGCTCGTGTGCTTTCTGGTGACGACCAAGGGCGCCGAGACGATGATGGCCGTGCCGCCCGACGTGCTTGCCGGGCTGGAGGGTGCGTCGCGCGATCTCGCAGCAGCGGCATTCAAAGCTCGTGAGCTGGGAAAGCTCAGTGTGCCGGTCGGTCTCATCTGCGGCATCACCGCGGGCATCGCCTACAACCGCTTCAGCAATATCACGCTGCCGAGCTACCTGAGCTTCTTCGGCGGCCGGCGTTTCATTGCGATCGCGACCGGCCTTGCGGGTCTCGTGTTCGCGGTGATTGTCGGCTTCACGTGGCTGACGGTCGAGCACGGCATGGATGCGATGAGCCGCGCCGTGCTGGGATCCGGCTCCGTGGGCCTCTTCGTCTACGGTGTGCTGAACCGCGTGCTCATCGTCACGGGCCTGCACCACATCCTGAACAACATCGCGTGGTTCATCCTCGGTGACTTCCACGGCGCGACCGGCGATCTGAAGCGCTTCTTCGCCGGCGACCCGACGGCGGGCGCGTTCATGTCCGGCTTCTTCCCGGTGATGATGTTCGGACTTCCGGGCGCGTGCCTCGCCATGTA
>DASRAY010000083.1:0-4393 GCA_035637935.1 Sphingomicrobium sp. | reverse complement strand
GGTTCCTGCTGCTCGCCGACCCACGCCGCGATGGGATCGCGCAGGCTCGCATAGGCTTTCCAGAAGCCGCGGTGGACCTTGCCGGGCCCGCCCCATTCGCACGGCAGGAAATCGAGGTCGGAGACGAGGTCGCGCCACTTGTCCGCCTGGGTGCCGCGAAAGGCGACGAACGCTGGCCCGCCGGGTGTCGTCGTCGCGAACGCCTGCGCGTCGCGGTCGCCGCTGAACGTGCGCGGCTCGGTGAACCCGGCCCCGACCAGCGCCGCCGCGAGCTCGTCCTCGTGCCCCTCATCGAACCGGATGTAAGCCAGCCGCGACAGCTCCGCGCAAACCGCATCGCGCTCCCAGCCCGCGGAGAAATCCGCGACCGGCGGCCGGCTCTCGGGCCGCAGCAGCCCGGCGTAGCTCGGATCATAAGCGATCGGCTGGTGCGCCATGGCCCCGCTCCCCCGCCGTCGAGGCTGCGCGCGCCCCAACGCCAAGTAAAGCGCGAATCACGACCCGGGAGGAGGCGCTCAAGCATTGGTACATGACCCACCAGATCAAGGCCTGCGAGCTGAACCTCGTCGGCTATGAGGATGAGAATGATTGAGGGCTTAGGAGCCGTATGCCTTCACCGCGCGCTTCTCGCAGTCTGTTCCGCCGGTTTCGAACGGCCGGGCCGTACGCGAGGTGCAAATGACAACGATGACCTGCCCCTTGGACGCAGCAGTAAATTGGTAGGCAAACAGCCGCGACGCCACGACCATTTTCGACTTCAGCACCTTGTGGGGACCAAGGCTTACCACGTCGGTCGATGTCTTTACTTCTCCAGGCTCAACCATCACGCCGGCCTTCCGGAGCGTGTCAACGATACCGTCATGGACGCCTGCGTTGTATCGATTGACGAAGTCCGCATCGAAATGGCTTGGGAAACCCGCTGAGGAGCCAGCTACCCGCTGATCCACGACGACATCCGGAGCCGTGCCACTCTGCGCCTTGGCGGGCGCGGCGCACTGTCCCAGCATTGCCAACAGATCGATGACCAGAGCGACACCGACCGGCCAGCGCACGAAAATGCCGTCGTTCCTCTTTTTGCCGAGGCGATGACCAAAATAGACGCCGATCGCGAGTATGCCGACGTACATCGCGATCATGCCGAACGTCTGTCCGGCGTCGTATGCCGCTGAATGATTCACTTTCCCACCCCGAGATTGAATCGAGTGGAACATACAATGCACCCCGGCTGCCGCAAGATATTTGACGGGCAGGTCTTACTGGACCGCCTCCTCGCGGCGCACTCCTGACTTCGCCAGCTGGTCGTCGATCTGCGCCACGAGGCGCTCGACTCCGGCCTGGTCCTTCGCTTCCGCGCGGGCGACCAGCACGTCCTGGGTGTTCGAGGCGCGCAGCAGCCACCAGCCGTCCGATGTGCTGACGCGGACGCCGTCGGTTGCGTCGACCTTCGCGCCGGCGGCGGACAGGCGGTCGCGGACCTCGTCGACGATCGCGAACTTGCGAACTTCGTCGATCGGGAAGCGCATCTCGGGGGTCGCGACCGACTTGGGCATCGCGTCCATGATCTCGGTCAGGGTCCGGCCGCTCGCGCTGACCGCCTCGATCAGCCGCACCGCCGCGTAGAGCGCGTCGTCGAAGCCGTACCAGCGGTGCCTGAAGAAGATGTGGCCGCTCATCTCGCCGGCGAGCGGCGCCCCGGTTTCCTTCATCTTCGCCTTGATCAGGCTGTGGCCGGTCTTCCACATCAGCGGCTTGCCGCCGAGCGCGGCGATGCCGTCGAACAGCACCTGGCTCGCCTTGACGTCGGCAATGATGGTCGCGCCGGGCTGGTCCTTCAGCACCGCCTCGGCGAGGATGAGCATGAGCTGGTCGCCCCAGATCGCGCGCCCCTGGCCGTCGACCGCGCCGATGCGGTCGCCGTCGCCGTCGAAGGCGATGCCGAAGTCCAGGCTCTCGCGCTCGACCAGCGCCTTCAAGTCGGCGAGATTGGCCTCGACCGTCGGGTCGGGGTGATGGTTGGGGAAGCGGCCGTCGACCTGGCTGAAGAGCACGTGATGATGGCCGGGGAGCCGTTCGACCAGCATGTCGAGGACCGGGCCCGCGGCGCCGTTGCCCGCGTCCCAGCCGACGCGATAGGCCTTGCCGGAGAAGTCCTGCAGCAGCCGGTCGGCGTAAGCCTCGCGAATGTCGACTTCCTCGACGGTCCCGCTGCCCTCGTGCCAGTGGCCCGAAGCGGCGCGCTCGCCGAGCTCCTGGATTTCGGCGCCGAACACCGAGCGGCCCTTCAGCAGCAGCTTGAACCCGTTGTAGTCGGCCGGGTTGTGGCTGCCGGTGACCTGGATGCCGCCATCGGCGTCGAGATAATGGGTCGCGAAATACAGCATCGGCGAGGGGCCCATGCCGACCTGGACGACATTGATCCCGCTGGTGGTGAGGCCGCGGATCAGCTCGGCCTCGAGCATCCCCGAATGGGTCCGCCCGTCGCGCCCGACGGCGATCGTCCGCGCCCCTTCGCCATGGGCCTTCGCGCCGAAGGCCCGCCCGAGCGCATAGGCGTCGGCCTCGGTCAGCGTCTCGCCGACGATCCCCCGAATGTCATATTCGCGCAGGATGCTGGGATTGAAGGTGTGAGCCATGCGCCCGCTCCTGTCATTGCGAGCGAAGTGACGCAATCCAGAACAAAGGGATTTCACGCCTCCGCGTGAACCTACTCGTTGGATTGCTTCGCTACGCTCGCAATGGCGTTACCGCCGCCCCCCGAACCGGGTCCGCTGTTGCCTCCCGAACCGGCCTTTGCGCGTGCCCGGCTTGCCCTCGGTCGAATGACCGAGCCGCCGCGGCGCGACGCGGTCGGGGTCGGGAATCCCGAGCTCGTCTTCCTCGAGCCGGCGAATCTCGTCGCGGAGGCGCGCGGCTTCCTCGAATTCGAGGTCGGCGGCGGCCTTGCGCATCCGCTCCTCGAGATCCCCGATATAGGCCTTGAGGTTGTGGCCGACGAGGTGCGGCCGCTCGTCGTCGCCGGTGTCGACCACCACCCCGTCGCGCTGGGTGACATCGGCGAGCAGGTCATGGATCTGGCGCTTGATGCTCTCCGGCGTGATGCCGTGCAGCGCATTATATTCGAGCTGCTTCTCGCGCCGCCGGTTGGTCTCGGCGAGCGCGCGCTCGATCGAGCCGGTGATGGTGTCGGCGTAGAGGATCACCCGCCCCTCGACGTTGCGCGCGGCGCGGCCGATGGTCTGGATCAGCGACGTCTCGGAGCGAAGGAACCCCTCCTTGTCGGCGTCGAGGATCGCGACCAGCCCGCACTCGGGGATGTCGAGCCCCTCGCGCAGCAGGTTGATCCCGACCAGCACGTCATAGATTCCGAGCCGGAGCTCGCGGATCAGCTCGATCCGCTCCAGGGTCTCGACGTCCGAGTGCATGTAGCGGACCTTGAGGCCCGCCTCGTGGAGATATTCAGTGAGGTCCTCGGCCATCCGCTTGGTCAGCGTCGTCACCAGGGTTCGGTAGCCCTTGCGCGCGGTCTCCTTCGCTTCGTGGACGAGATCGTCGACCTGGTCCTCGACCGGCTTGATCGTCACCGGGGGATCGATCAGGCCGGTCGGGCGGATCACCTGCTCGGAGAAGACTCCGCCGGTCTCATTCATTTCCCACGGGCCCGGAGTGGCCGAGACGAAGGTCGTCTGCGGGCGCATCGCGTCCCATTCGTTGAAGCGCAGCGGCCGGTTGTCGATGCAACTCGGCAGGCGGAAGCCATATTCGGCAAGCGTGATCTTTCGCCGATGGTCGCCGCGCGCCATCGCCCCGATCTGCGGCACCGTCTGGTGGCTCTCGTCGATGAACAGCAAGGCGTTGTCGGGAAGATATTCGAACAGCGTCGGCGGCGGCTCGCCCGGCAGGCGGCCGGTGAGGAAGCGCGAGTAATTCTCGATCCCGGCGCAGGAGCCGGTGGCGGCGATCATCTCGAGGTCGAAGTTGGTGCGCTGCTCGAGCCGCTGCGCTTCGAGCAGCCGGCCTTCCGCCTGCAATTCCTTCAGCCGCTCGGCGAGCTCATGCTTGATCGCCTCCATCGCCTGCTTGAGCGTCGGCCCGGGCGTCACATAGTGCGAGTTCGCATAGACCTTGATGCTGTCGAGGCTGGCGATCGTCTTCCCGGTCAGCGGGTCGAACTCCATGATGTCCTCGATTTCGTCGCCGAAGAACGACACGCGCCACGCCATGTCCTCATAGTGCGACGGGAAGATTTCGAGGCTGTCGCCGCGGACGCGGAAATTGCCGCGCGCGAAGGCCTGGTCGTTGCGGCGGTATTGCAGCGCGACCAGCTTGCGGATCACCTCGCGCTGGTCCTCGGATGCGCCCTTCTTCAGGCTGAAGGTCATCGCCGAATAGGTCT
>DASRAY010000082.1:0-4755 GCA_035637935.1 Sphingomicrobium sp. | reverse complement strand
CCGGTTTCGACGCTCCAGCGATAGGCCGCGCGGTCGCGCATCGGGGAGGTCGACGCATAGCCGACAATTCGCCCGTCCTCTTCCGCGACCAGCCAGGGATGGATCGGTCCGCTCATCCGCCGCGCGACTTCGGCGGCGTCGGGCGCGACCTCCTCGAAGCTGATCCAGCTGTCCTCGACGTAGGGCCCGTAGATGGCCGCGATCGCCGCCGCGTCATCGGCCCGCGCCAGGCGGATCAGGACAGCCATTCCTCCACCAGCGCGAGCAGGCTCTTGTCGTGCGCCTCGCTCCGCGCCGGAGCGGCCGCGGGGCATTCGAGGCAGCGCACCTGGATGGCCGGCCCGGACAGCATCGAGCGCACCTCGGCGAGCGCCGCCGCGAGCTGCTGCCGCGGCCGCTCGGTGAACACGGCAAAGGCGTCGTCCGACGTGGTCGTGTCATCGCTGTCCGCGGCGAGCGATTCGAGGAACCGCTCGCGGAAGCCCCTGGGCGGCTCGAGGTAGCGCACAGAGCGCTCGTCGCCGAGCTTGGCCAGCTGAGCGGCCTTGGCGATCGCGTCCGAGATGCCGCCGAAGCCGTCGACCAGCCCGATCTGGTGCGCGGTGCCGCCGTCCCACACCCGGCCCTGGGCGATGCGGTCGATGTCGGCGGGCGACTTGTGGCGCGACGCGGCAACGATCGCGAGGAACCGGCGGTAGGTCGATTCGACCCCGGTCTGGATCAGCTGGTTGGCCTCGGGCGACGGGCCTTTGAGCAGGTCCGGCTCGCCCGCGAGCGGGGTCGTCTTGATCCCGTCGGCCCCGATCCCGAGCTTCTGCAGCGTGCCCTGGAAGCTCGGCAGGATGCCGAACACGCCGATCGAACCGGTGATGGTCGACGGCTCGGCATAGATGAAGTCGGCCGGCGTCGAGACCCAGTAGCCGCCCGAGGCCGCGACATTGCCCATAGAGACGACCACCGGGATCTTGTGCTCCTTGGCTTCGACCAGCGCCTGGCGGATCCGCTCCGAGGCGAGGACCGAGCCGCCCGGGCTGTCGACCCGCACCACCAGCGCCTTGATCGTCTGGTTGCGGACCGCGTCCTCGATCGCCGGCGCGATGCTGTCGCCGCCCGCGCTGCCGGCGGAGGCCTTGCCGTCGACGATCATGCCCGCGACGGTGACGATGCCGATCGGCCCGGTCGGTTTCTCATCGACCTTGTCGGCGATGTACGAGGCGAGCTTGATTCGGTTGTAGCCGCCCGGCGCCCGCTCGTCCTTGCCACCCAGCGCTGCCAGCCGGGCCTCGAAGTCGCGGCGGTCGCCGAGCTTGTCGACCAGCCCGGCCTTGAGCGCCGCGGTCGCCATGTCGCCGCCGGCGGCGGTGACCGCGCCCGGAAGATCCTTGAGGAACAGGTCGATGTCGCCCTTGGGGCGCGCGCGCTTGACGCTGTCGCGCCAGGTCTCGAGCATGGCCTGGCCGAGCGCTTCGTAATTCTGCCGCGCCTCGGGCGACATGTCGCTGCGGGTGTAGGGCTCGACCGCCGATTTGTAGGTGCCGACGCGATAGACGTTGGCGGTCACCCCGAGCTTGTCGAGCAGGCCCTTGTAATAAAGGTTGGAGCCGCCGGGCCCTGAGACGAGCACTGCCCCGAGCGGGTTCAGCCATACCTCCGATGCCGCCGAGGCGAGTTGATAGCCGTCGTTGGTATAGCCGACGGCGTAAGCGATCACCGGCTTGTGCGCCGCCCGCACCCGGCGGATGGCGTCGGCGAGGTCGGACATCGCTGTCTGGCCGCCGCCGATGAAGCCGTCGAGATCGAGCGCGACGGCTTTGACCCGGTCGTCGTCCTTGGCCTGGTCAAGCGCCGCGACCAGGTCGCGCAGCCGGAACTCGCGCACCCGGTTGCCGCCGGCGAGGTCGGGGAATTCGAGCTCGGCCGGCTGTTCGACCACCGCGCCCTTGAGCGCCAGGGTCAGCACGCCGTCCTTGACCGGCGCCGGCCGCGCCGAGAGCGCCGCGTAGAGGAAGCCGAAAAACAGCAGCATGAAGACCAGGACGAGCGCGTCCTTGATCCCGACGAGAAGCTTCCAGATGGCGCGTACGAACTTCATGTCCCGGTATTCCCAGAGGTTGCGGGCGCATGGCTAGCCGACGAGCATGGCGTGGGCCAAACCTTTTCGACCGGTGGCCTTACAGCTAGGCGCCCGAATCGTGGATTCGGCGGCCAACATTTCACCCGCGAGGGACCGGGGCGCGTGGCGCGACGAGCTCGGCGCGATGCTCGCGCTCGCCTGGCCGCTGATCCTCGCCAATCTGACCCAGCAGGTCATCCAGGCGACCGACATCCTGCTGATGGGCCGCCTCGGCGCCACTCAATTGGCCGCCGCGACGCTCGCGCTCAACCTCACCTTCACCTTCAACATCTTCCTGCTCGGCCTGATCACGGCCTCGGCGCCGATGATGGCGACCGCGCTCGGCCGGCGGTTCAATGCCGTGCGCGACGTCCGGCGGACGTTCCGCGCCGGCCTGTGGCTGATCGGGCTCGCAATGCCGCCCTACTGGCTGCTGCTGTGGCACGTCGGCGCGATCATGCGGGCGTTCGGCATCTCGGCCGACCTCGCGGGCCAGGGCCAGACCTTCCTTCGCGCCTACATGTGGTGCACCGCGCCGTGGCTGCTGTTCCAGCTGCTGCGCAACTTCCTCTCGGCGCTCGAGCGACCGCGGGTCGTGCTGTGGCTGAGCCTGAGCGGCATCGCCATCAACGCGGTGCTGAGCTGGTCACTGATCTTCGGCCATTTCGGCCTGCCCGCGCTCGGCCTGGTCGGCGGCGGCCTCGGCAGCACGCTGACCTGGCTGATCATCTGCGCGGCTCTGGCCGCGGTAGCCGCGCTGCGGCGGCCGTTCCGCCGCTTCCACCTGTTCGGCCGCTGGTGGCGGTTCGACGGCCAGCGCACGCTGGCGATGGCGCGGCTCGGCTGGCCGATCGGCGTGACCATGGGCCTCGAAATGGGGGTGTTCGCGCTCGCCGCTTATTTCATGGGCTGGCTCGGCGCCCCGGCGGTCGCGGCTCACGCCATCGCCCTGCAGATCGCGGCGCTGACCTTCATGGTCCCGCTCGGGCTCGGCCAGGCCGCGACGGTGCGGGTCGGCCTGGCCCTCGGCCGCCGCGACGAGGCCGGAATCGCCCGCGCCGGCTGGACCGCCTGGGTCATCGGCGTCGGCTTCATGGGCGCGATGGCACTGGTCATGTGGGTCGTCCCGCGCCAGCTCGTCACTTTGTTCCTGGCCGACGTGCCGGCCAATGCCGTGGTCGTCGGCCTTGCCGTCAGCTTCCTCCGCGTCGCCGCGGCGTTCCAGCTGGTCGACGGCGCCCAGGTGATCGGCGCCGGCATGCTGCGCGGCCTCCACGACACCCGCTGGCCGCTGCTGTTCGCTCTGTTCGGCTATTGGGTCGTCGGGCTCGGCATCGGCGCGTGGCTGGCCTTCGCCGCCGATTGGGAGGGGGTCGGGATCTGGGTCGGCCTCGCCAGCGGCCTCGCCGCGGTCGCGGTGCTGATGCTGGCACGCTGGCTCATGCGCGACCGCCTCGGCCTGGCCCGACTCGGGCCCGCATAGCCAAAACAACGCTGCTGACCGTTGACAGACGCGCAGTCGGCAACCACATGCGCGGCATCGCTGGCACTCTCAGGCCGAGAGTGCCAACGGGTTAGTTCAACCAACCTGATCAAAGAGGGTTCAACCGATGGGTTTCAGGCCGCTTCATGACCGTGTCCTCGTCCGCCGAGTCGACGCGGAGGAAAAGACGAAGGGCGGGATCATCATTCCCGACACCGCCAAGGAAAAGCCGCAGGAAGGCGAAGTCGTCGCCGTCGGCGCCGGCGCCAAGAGCGACGAGGGCAAGATCACGCCGCTCGACGTCAAGGCGGGCGACCGCATCCTGTTCGGCAAATGGTCGGGCACCGAGGTCAAGATCGACGATGAGGACCTGATCATCATGAAGGAAAGCGACATCCTCGGGATTGTCGGCTGACCTTCGCAAGCAATTCACGAATTCAACCAATTGAAAGGGTAGCCACATGGCAGCCAAGGACGTGAAATTCAGCCGCGACGCGCGCGAGCGCATCATGCGCGGCGTCGACATCCTCGCCGATGCGGTCAAGGTGACGCTCGGCCCCAAGGGCCGCAACGTCGTCATCGACAAGAGCTTCGGCGCGCCGCGGATCACCAAGGACGGCGTCACCGTCGCCAAGGAGATCGAGCTCAAGGACAAGTTCGAGAACATGGGCGCTCAGATGGTGCGCGAAGTGGCCTCGAAGACCAACGACATCGCTGGCGACGGGACCACGACCGCGACCGTGCTCGCGCAGTCGATCGTGCGCGAAGGCATGAAGTCGGTCGCCGCCGGAATGAACCCGATGGACCTCAAGCGCGGCATCGACATCGCCGTCAGCAAGGTGGTCGAGGACCTCAAGGCGCGTTCGAAGGACGTCGCCGGATCGAGTGAAATCGCCCAGGTCGGCAGCATTGCCGCGAACGGCGACAAGGAAGTCGGCGAGAAGATCGCCGAGGCGATGGAGAAGGTCGGCAAGGAAGGCGTGATCACCGTCGAGGAAGCGCGCGGGCTCGATTTCGAGCTCGACGTGGTCGAGGGCATGCAGTTCGACCGCGGCTATCTCTCGCCCTATTTCGTGACCAACCCGGCCAAGATGACGGTCGAGCTGTCGGACCCGCACATCCTGATCCACGAGAAGAAGCTGTCGGACCTGCACGCGCT